>CAZAFS010000058.1:0-13181 GCA_964484165.1 uncultured Opitutaceae bacterium
CTCCCGCGCCGCCCGCGGCGGCGGCGTCATAGATCTCGCGCACCGAGTCGCGCAGGAGCACCACGAAAGTGAACACGCCGAGCATCGTGCCCACCGGCGTGTGCGGCAGATTCAGGCCCGCCACGAGAAGCGAAAACACCCGGTGCTTGCGGGCGCGGATGCAGCGCGCCGAGATCAGATCGCCGATGCCCGACAGGAGGAACCACAGCCCGAAGGCGAGGTAGAACCAGATAAGAAACTTGAACACTTCGGTGGGCGGCGGCCCGTGGGTGTTGTGCGCGGTGGCTAGTCGTGGATTCGACAGGACGAATCGCAGGAATGCGTAATGGCCGAAGACGAACAGCAGGCCGACCCCGCTCAGCGCGGCGCCGATGTAGTGGAAAAGCACGAGCAGGCGCAGGTGGTCGGCGTCCGTCTTGCGTTGGTCGCGGTAGAGCGGGGGCAGGGCAGTCATGTTAGTTGTCTCCGGGCGCGGGCGGGTGGAATTCTGTGGTGGGCGGAATAAGTCGCCCCCCAAAAAAGAAAAGTCTACCTACGGTTTGGTCACGCGGGCGAGGAGCGCCGCGCGCAGATCCTGGTTCGTCCAATAGCTTTGGGACACCTTGGCATAGGAAGGAACAACCGCTGATATGAGCAGCTTGCCGAAAAGATTCTTGAAGCTCGGGCGCGCGTCGTGCTCCAGGAATTTCTTCATGCGGGGTTCCATCTGATCCAGCTGGCGGCGTCCGACGAGGTCCTGCTGGTCGACGGACAGGTCGCCATAGAGGTTCAAGGTCGCGCGCGGGTTGTAGATGAACGGGCTGACGGCGTTGAGTGCCCCCCGCAGCCACGGGTGCCTGCGGCCGGAGCCCGCCTCGGCCCAGATCTCGCCCAGCCGCTTGCCCCCAACCGCTCCCAACTGGAACGCATACTCCATAGACATGAGATGGCGGGCGCCAGCCTCGGGGTCCCCGCCCTGCAGCGCAGCCGCGAGCCGGGCCCGGGCGGCCGGGGAAACGGTCGAGTTGTCCAGGATGAAGGTGGCCGTCTCGAGGCTCATGCGCTCAATCACGACGGCCATCATCGAGCGCACCAGGGTGCGCGAGTACGGCTGCAGCTTGCGGCCGACCTGGAGGATGGGCAGGAGGGTGTCGATGGCGTCGTCGCCGCGACCGTCCAGCGCCTGGAGGCTGGCGACGGCGATGCCGTGCTGCGACAGGGTGCGGAGGGGCTGGAACGCGGGGATCTCGGCGTCCACGCGCGTCGGCGTCAGGTCGCCGATGCGGTCAAACGCGCTGAGCTCGGCCCACCAGCCGCGCACGGGGGCGAGTTCCGCCCAGTGGGCCTCGAACTCGGCCCGGTGCGCCGTGATGGTTTCGCGCCACCGGCCGGTTGCGGGAGAGTTAAGAAAGGGATAAGGGTTCTTGAAGGCGGGAGCCTTGAAGCCTTGCGCCAGCGGATGCGCCTTCCCGTAGCGCATCAGCACATTGAAGCTCGCCTCGGCGCCGGGAAACACCGGCGAAAGCTCCTCCATCGTGAGCGGGTGTCGGATCGCCGCGTCATCGTGCGCCAGGTATGCCAGCACGAACGCCAGCGCGACATAGCCGAGGGCAATGCGGAACCACGAGCGCGCTTGCAGCCGCCAGGAGGCCAGAAAGACCCCAAGGGCAACGAGGATCAGCGCGAAACCCAGGCCAAGGAGGAGGGTCCAGCTTGGGGCAAAAAGGCCACTGGTCTGAATCCAGCCAAACATCCCCTGGAGTAGTTCGTATGCGGGGGTGGGCCATGCGGCCAGACCCAGCAGCAGCAGGAGCAGGGTGACGAGGACAGCCTGCAAGACGAGCGCCGCAAAGCGCAGGCCGCGCTGGGGCAGGCGTTCGCCGGAGGGGGAATTCGGGGCATTCATGGCGAATCGGGTTCTGGTCGGGGTGGTTGCGGCGGGCTCCAGGCCCGCGGGGCCAAGAAAGGTCAAGCCGGGAGAAGAACGTCAGGGTAGATTTCTCGCCGACGCGCGCGTTGCCCGGCCTCGGGAAGGCCAAAGTTCAAGTTCGGTGAGTTCCCATCGGCACGGACGCGCCGGGTCCGCTCAGCGCGGCGCCGATGAAGTGGAAGACCGTCAGCAGGCGCAGATGGTGTCATCGGTCTTGCACTGGTCGCGGTAGAGGGGGGGCAGTTCGGTCATGTTAGTTAGGTCCGCCCTCGGACGTTGGCTGATGGATCCGGCGGCAGCCGGAAGAATCGAACGAATGATGTCGAATCCAGCGCTTAAGTAAACAGCACTTCAGCCGTATTGCCCGTCCGGCATCGCGTCGAAGCGGGGAAGACAGAACGCAAAACCGCGGCCAGGCAATTTTCATATTGCATAAATTATCTAAATCGCTAGACAAGGAGAAAGGATGAATGTGCGCAGGCTATTTCTGCTGGCAGGGCTCGGTGCAGGAGCGAGCGCGTGGCTCCACGCCCAATCGTCGGCGGCGGTCGTGCGCCATGCCCCGACGCTCAACGGGACGGTCGAGGGCTCAGTCCAGGTGATGACGGCGGAGAATGTGACTTTGAACGGCAGCGCTGTGGTTCGAGGTGACCTGCTGGTGCCGGGCACGCCGACGATTCGTCTCAACGGTACTCCCAGATACAGCGGCACCGTCGACGGTACTGGCAGCGCATCTCCGACGGGTTACCAAGTCATTCTGAATGGCAGCGCTTCGCTGCGGCACGTGGTTCGTCGCACCAATTCGGTCGCGCTGCCGCAGATCAGCCCGCCCCCTGGGCCTGTCGGCACACGCAGTGTTTTGCTGAACAAATCCGGGCAAAGCCCGGGCGATTTCGGAACCATCCGCAATCTCACGCTCAACGGCAATGTGGGGCAAATTGCCGTGCCTCCCGGCATCTATGGCGATTTCACCGCCAACGGGGGCAGCGGTTTCATCTTGGGTGTGGCCGGTTCAACCAGACCCGCCAGCTATTCCCTCCAGCACCTGACGCTCAACGGAAACGCGCGACTCGAGATTGCCGGCCCGGTTGGACTCAGCCTGGCCAATGCCGTCATCTTCAACGGTAACGCAGGATCGACCGACCACCCGGGCTGGCTGCAGTTGAAGGTCGCGACTGGCGGCGTCACGCTCAATGGCGGCAGTTCGCTGGCGGGCGGGGTCACGGCGCCGAACAGCACGGTCATCATCAATGGCAACAGCCAGTTGGTCGGCGCACTGGTCTGCGATCGCCTGACACTCAACGGCAACGCCGTCCTCCGGTTGATCGCGCTGAATCAGCCGCCGACCGTAACCATGACGGCGCCGGTCGACGGGGCATCCGCGATTGCCTTCACGGCCCTCACCCTCACGGCGACGGCCACTGACACGGATGGCACTATCAGTCGGGTGGAGTTTTTCAACGGCCCGACCAAGCTGGGCGACGGCACTCCGGTCGCCGGGCAGAGCGGGGCATTCAGCTTTCACCTCCTGACCGGCCTACCGACCGGCAGCTACACGTTTACCGCCAAGGCGACGGATGATCAGGGAACAACGACCGTTTCCGCGCCCGTCACCGTCAATGTCACCCTCGCGCCCAACGCGCCGCCCCAAGTCGTCCTCACCGCGCCCGCGGCGGGGACCCCGTTGGCCGCCGGCACCGCCGTCGTCCTCTCCGCCACCGTCACGGACGCTGACGGCACGATCGTCAAGGTCGAGTTCTTCGACGGGGCCTCGAAACTTGGCGAGACCGGCACTCCCACCTCCACCTCAACCTACGACTTCAACCTCACCGCCGGCCTCCTCCCGGGAAGCCACCATCTGTTCGCCCGCGCCACCGACGATGATGGCGCGTTCACCAATTCCGTGCCGGTGGCCCTGACAATGCTGGCCACGGTGCCCTATACGGCTGACTTCGAGGCGATCGAGGGCTACGTGTTGGGATCTCTCGCCGGCCAACTGGGATGGAGCATCACCCAGGGCGCGGCCAGCGTCACCGACGAAGCGTTCTTCTCCGGGGCCCGTTCGGTGGTGCTGCCACCCGGCGCACCGCCGGGCAAGATCGCGCAGGCTTTTGCTCCGCTTGCCGGCCAGGATGTCGTGTTCGTTGATTTTTTCGCCAAGCCGGTGGCGGACGCGGATTCCAACGCCGCGACGACTTTTGACGTGGAGAGTTCACGCTTCGCCCTGGTGCGCAACGGCACGAGCGGCCAGCTGCGCGCTCTCAACGGCGACGGCGGGGGCGGCGGGCAGTGGCTGGGCACCGAGTTTGCCGCGCCACTATCGGCCGACGGCCAGGCCCAAGCCTGGATTCGCCTGACTCTGCGGCTGGATTTTGCGCACGGAACTTGGGATCTTTACGCCAATGGCGCGATGGTCGCGGCCGACCTGGCGTTCCGCGACAAGACCTGCACGGCGCTCACCGCGTTTGTCGTCCAGGGTCACGCGGCGGCGGCCACCCGCCTCGATTATCTGCTGACGGCGAAGCAGAACCCGCTGTTCGCCGATGCCGACAACGACGGCATGGACGATGCGTGGGAGAAAGCCAACGGGCTCGATCCAACCGTCAATGACCGCAACGGTGACCTCGATGGCGATGGGCTTTCGAACATCCGTGAATATCAACTCAGGTTGAAGCCCAACAATCCGGATTCCGACGGCGACGGGCTCTATGACGGCGACGAGGTCACATGGGGCTGGGGGCCGCTGACGCCAAATCCTGATAGCATTGCGCCCACGGCGCCAACGGGGCTTACGGCAAGCGTGACGACCGACACCATCAATCTTTCCTGGCAACCGGCGACGGACAATCTGCGGGTCTCAGGTTACCTTGTTTATCGCAACGGTCAGCCGCTGGAGACGCAGGAGCCGATTCGTGACACCCATTATACTGACACCGGTCTTCCGGACAACGAGTCGTTCGGCTATCAAGTCCGCGCCTTTGACTTCGCCGGCAACCTCTCCCCGTTGAGCGACCGGATTTCGGCTCATACCGCCGCCGCCGATACCGACGGCAACGGCCTGCCCGATTACTGGGAGCAAAAGTACTTTTCGCAAACGGGGGTTGATCCCGTTACGGACGAGGATGGTGACGGACTCACGAATTTGCAGGAGTACCGGAATGGCACCGATCCAAGGGACTTCTACAACGGCGTGGTGCCCACCCATGATGTGCTCTTCGGCGGCCGACCCGGCCCGGCCGACCAGTTGGCCATGATTGTGCGCAAGCCCGATGGATCGCCGTGGCCCAATGCGCCGGTGAATTTCGACATCACTTCCGGCCACCGGCGGATTTCCGCGACGCCGGACGGGCCCTACAGGTTCCACGTCACCGTGCGGGCCGATGGCAACGGCCTGGCCCAGTGTTACCTCGAGCCGCTGTCGCCTTGAAACGGAGGATGGCCATGCATCGTATCTGGCGCTTCGCCGTTGGATTGGGCTTCGCGGGTCTGGCGGGCCATTTGAGCGCAATCGACCCGGGCTCGGCCAGCGGGACGTCGGAGACAGCCATTGGCAGGCAGCAGACGATATTCGCCTTTACCGGGATTTCCGTGCCACCGGCGTTGACTCCTCAATCGGCATTCATCGATTTCGGCGTCGACGCGGAGCCCGTGGGCATAGCCTCGAACGGAACCATCACACTGCGCATAGGCTACTTTGATGCAGGGGTGGTGGTCTACGGAACGCCAGCTCGCTGGCGGAATGGAACGACCTCCCTCTTTCAAGTGCCCCCAGCGTCATTGTACAGCTATCCGAATGCAGCGCAGAACAACTTGCGTTTTGTTTTGTCGCCGGAGACCGGGATTGGAGGATTAAGCCGCAACGGCGTGATTGCGGCGCCGGCGAGCGATGAGCGGCCCAACGAGACGCGCTGGGGCATCGATCGGGAGTATTTCACGGTGGTGTGGCCGGCCAATTCGGATACGCCTGGCGCCATTAAGCAACCGACCCGGGTCGTGGGTAACGACGATGTTCCCGGCCAGATAAATCGTTATTCCAGGGCCAGCCCGCTTGCCGTGGACAATGGCGACGGTGTTTGGGTGGAATTTGAGGACGTACTTGTTCCAAACCTCTTTGTCGGCGGCAGCACCAGTAGCACGCCGGCGTTCAATTCAGGTCAGATGGGTTCTTACGACATCAGTTATGATGGAGCCCGATGGATCAGTATCTTCGATGTGAATTCCAAACACCAAGCCGTTGGCGCGGCTTACCTGGATGACTTTCACTTTGGCTATTTTGTCGGCGCTCCGGCGAATTGGGTGGACTTCATGCCGTTGGCAATCAACGACGCCGGGCAGGTGCTGGGCGACGATTATGGGCTGAGCCGAAGCTCAGTCTGGCCGGTGCTGAAAGCCGAAGTGTACGGCGCGCACCTCTTCCAGTCGGTCCATGGCAATGAGGTCGCCGCTCCTTTCGTACGCTCCGGCTCCCAGAAGCACTATCTTCAAGGGGTCGAGGGCGCGGGGGCGGTTCGCGTCAGCGGGTTTGACGAGGAGGGCAACGTCTATGGTTCAATTGGCGCCTCCTATGAATTTGGCGTCTGGCTGACGGATCCCGGTCAGAACGTGATCTGGGTGGCGAAGCCGACTGACTGGGGCCTGTCGGACGACACACCGGCCTACACGCCGATTGTTTGGGAAACCCCGTCGCTGCCGGCAGGCTACATGTCGCTCTACGGCGTCCTGCCGGGCGCCCGTCGCGTCGAGTTGGGGCTCGCCGCCAGAACCGAATCTGATGGCAGCTCTTCCGTCCACGGCTTCGCGCTTGTCCCGGCGCAGCTTCGCGTGGATTTCAATCGCGATGGCGTGATTGACACCGGGGACACTCCGGGGGTTCCGGATCGCGAGTTTGTGGAGAAAAGCCTGCCGTATTTCTTCTGGGTGAATGACGACGATGATTCCGGCGAAACGAGCGGCGATGACATCCCCGGGCAACCGCCCGAAAGATCTGATGCGTGCAACGGGCATGTTGATGGTGTTCGCGACCTGGTCGACTTCTTCCCGGTATATCTCGATATCAAGCGTCTCCTTGAATTTCTGCCGCCAACCAGCGGCTTGACCTACAAACTTTCACACCAGACCGGGGCCTTGGGCTACGTGCCTACAGAGCTGACGCCCGCCAACACCGGAGATTTCCTGCGCGATGTGGCTACGGCCACCGGTCTCGCCAACGCGCCGGTCACGCCCATTCCGCCGGAGGGAGTGGCGCTGCCGGCGGAGTTCTTGGAGAAAATCCGCACGAGCGACAAGGGCATCATCCTGGTCGAGGCGTCCGCTCCCACCAACTTTCCGCTTGCCCTCGATATTTGGAAGGGATCGGACAGGATCGCGACCTTGGAGCTGCCGCTCAGCATTGACTCGATCGAGCACATGTTCCGGCACGTCAATTTGAGCGGTGCGGCTGGCGCTGGACCTGAAACGATGAGCCGGAGTGGTGTGTCCAACTGGGACGATCGCCTAAGCTCCACCAAAGTGATGCTTTTCGTGCACGGCTATAATGTGAACCAGCAACAAGCTAGGGGATGGCACGCTGAAGTATTCAAACGATTATGGTGGGCGGGAAGCCGCGCGCGTTTTTGGGGGGTGACTTGGTTCGGCTGTGAATCACAAAATCCGCTCAAGTTCACACCGGATTACCACAGTAACGTCGTGAATGCGTTCGCCACCGCGCCACAGTTCGCGTCTTTTGTCGCGGCGTTGCGCTCCGAGGGCGCGACCGCGGTAAGCGTCGCTGCGCACAGCCTGGGTAACATGGTCGTATCCTCGGCGATCACGGATCACGCCGCCGCGATCGACCAATACTTTCTTCTCGATGCCGCGGTCGCGGCAGAATCCTATGACGCCGCCAAACAGCAGCAGCCCACTGCTGCTGCCAACATGCCGCACACCGATTGGACGCGCAAATGGAGCGACGTGTACCCGTCACGCCTGTGGGCCTCGGAGTGGTACGAGCGCTTCCCTCTGGGCGATGAGCGCCACCGACTTACTTGGCGTGACCGGTTTTCGAGCCCCGCGGGCACTGCGTTCTACAATCTCTTTTCCAGCGGCGAGGAGGTGTTAGACGCGGACGATGGCACGACACGCAGCATTGCCGGCGTGCTGTGGAACGAACTGTACCACGTCCTTTTTCAAGACCAGCCCAACGGCACCCAGGCGTGGGTTTATCAGGAAAAACTCAAAGGGAGGACGATCACAGGAAAAGTGGTGGGAAGCGATTGTGGCGGATGGGGCTTCAACACCTTCGAATTCAGCAAGGTGCCGGATGTGCCCGGAAAGGGTCCGGTAATCGCCCCGAACAGAATGTCGCCGGCACAAGCGAGGGCAGCTGCCGACATCTTTACGGATACCGTGCTGCAAGCGGTGCCATTTTTCGATCCCGGCAATGATGGCGAAGAAGTAGCCAGTTGGGTGCCGGCTTCCGACGGCAGCGGAGGATACAGGGTCCTGCGCGAGCCGCTGGGATTGTTGTATGGTCAGAGCGGCTCCGCGTTCGCCTCCCAGCATCGCGACACCCTTCTGGCGCGCATGATCCCGGCGATGAGCCTGGCGGCGGGACGCGAAGCGATTGAAGCATTTACGCCGCCCAATGAGCCTTCGCGCAATCTCGACATGAATGAAATGAAGACTAGCTGGCCGCTGGCGCGCCAGGGATCCAATTCAACCCGGGATCGCTGGCTGCATAGTGATCTGCGTGATGTTGCTTTTCCTTACGTGCGCACACTCTACGGCAAGCTGGTTGAACTTGGAGCACTCGATTCTCCATGAAATCGACTATTCTGGGAATGTTCTTTCTCGCAATGGCATTGACCGCAAAGGCTGCTGATTTGACCACCGTGTGGGGCGCACGGGCGTCGTTTCAGGTGACCTTCCAAGTGGTGGACGACGAGGGCCGGGCGGTGGAGGGCGCAAAGCTAGGTTGTGGCTGGGGACGATTGGGATTCTCCGCACCCGATGTCGGGCAGGCAAACCTTCTGACTAGCGCCGATGGCAAGGGCGTCGTCTCTGGTCGGTCGGTGTTCAATGAATTCAACTACCATGCGGAAAAGCTCGGATACTACGCTGCCCGCTCTGTCGGCTATGACAAACAGTTGTTCCGTGAGCGGGTAGATGACCGCTGGGAGCCTTGGAATCCGACGATCAAACTCGTGGTCAAGCGGATCAGGAACCCGGTGCCAATGTATGTGAAGCGATTGGCGGCCAGCTTGCCTGCGCTGAATACGCCGGTGGGCTATGACCTCGAAGTTGGTGATTGGGTGGCACCATATGGCAAGGGACACGCGGCAGATCTCGTCTTTGCCGGTAGGCTGGAGCAGCGCGGCGACCGAGATTTCGATTGGAAATTGAAGGTGAGTTTCTCCCATCCTGGCGACGGGTTGCAGCGTTTCGATGGCGAGTCCAATGCTGGTGGCGGTGAGCTGCGTTCGCCCTATGAGGCTCCCGCGGATGGTTATGTACCCGAATGGACGCTAATCCGGTCCCGGCGGACGGAATCCGCCGAACAAAGCACATTCAAGCCAGATGGAGCCTATTTCTTCCGGATCCGAACCGAGTTGGATGCTCAAGGGAAGGTCGTGAAAGCATGGTATGGGAAGATCTACGGTGATTTTTTTGACATGGTCTACTACCTCAACCCCGACGGCACGCGGAACGTGGAGTTCGACCCGAAGCGGAATCTGTTCAAGCCGGCGAAACCGGACGACAGCGCCTTCTGGAACCTGCGGCCGTGAATTCGGATGCGATGACGAGGCAGGGGGGCCGCGGGGGCAAGCATCCTGCGCTCCCTCGCGTTCGCCTCGAATCGTCCGTGGCGTTTAGGACGCGGTCCATCCCCGGCCGGCTGTAGGCCCAACGCCCGTCGCGAAATCCACGCGCCGCCGGAGTAGAATGGCACGCTGATCCCTCAGGGCAGGGGAGCCGAACTAGGTCGTTGCCCCT
Source organism: uncultured Opitutaceae bacterium (assembly GCA_964484165.1). Classification (GTDB taxonomy): domain Bacteria; phylum Verrucomicrobiota; class Verrucomicrobiia; order Opitutales; family Opitutaceae; genus Fen-1467. Next base: position 9,881 of record CAZAFS010000058.1, read on the forward strand.
AGGCCGGGGGGATTTGGGGCCTTACGCAAAATTGAGTGCCCGGCAGCATCGCTTTTCCGGACGGGTGGGCCGAAAACCCAAAGCCCAGCGACAAAGCGCGCCTGCTGCCTCCAGATTCAACCCGCCACGACCATGAACCCGCGCCCCCTGACCTCCGGCCTCCTCTTCCTCAGCAGCTATGCCCCGCTCGGCATTATCCTCACCGTGCTGGACTTCAACCGGCGCGAAATGGTGTTCGAGCACCCGCGAAGCGACCTGCTCCTGCTCGCCTTGACCTTGGTCTTCGCCGCCCTGCCGTTCGCCATCCTGCGCCGGCGGTCCGGCGGCGGCATCTACACCGTCGGTTCGCTAAACAGCCGCAGCGTCGACCTCGTCAACTACGCCCTGCCGTACCTGGTGACGTTCGTCAGCCTGCGCCTGAGTGAACCCTCGTCCCTGATCGCCTTCGGTCTCTTCATGGTCCTGTTCTGCGTCCTGGCCATCAAAACGCGGGTGTTGTGGCTGAATCCCCTGCTGGCCCTCGGCGGTTTCTCACTCTACGAGACCACGCTGCGCAAGGAAGGGGACGAACCCTTCACCGCCTTTGTCCTTTCCGCGATGCCCCTGAAGCCCGGTCAACACTGCCGGGCCGATTTCCTGACCAACAACCAGATTCTTGTCACTGACCCGGACCCTGACGGGCAGCCCGAGGCCACGGGTTGATCCAGAGGAATCGTTCCACCAGATCAAGAAAGCGGGAGGCGCCGACCGTGCGTCTCAGGATGACGCAAACGCGTTGTCCGATCTTGCAGGGGCCGGATAACCGAGAGCTCAAATGCAGCAGTGTACGCTGGCGACTGGCGTTTGTCCCCCCCCGCCATCACCGCCGCGCGATCGGCGGTTCCGCACTCACGGGAGTCATCATGACCCAAACGAAGTGGAGGACCGAGCAACCGGGCATGAATGATCCACTTGGGGCCGCCGTGAATGGCTAAAGGCGCGTCGTTTGTCGATCCAGTCGACAGCGGCTGCCCAAACGGTGCGCATGTCTTCCCACCGTCCCACTCGCGGGAAACAAGTTTCCCGTGAGTGGATGCAGTTGTCTGCCGGGAGATCGCCTCCACGGTAATCGAATAGATTTATATCATGATAAACAATGACTTACGGATCGATTGTCAGCTTGGCACGGCGCCTGCAATAGGGAGACCAACAACGAAAGATCTCCCATGAAAGCCACACTTCAGATCCTCATGCTTCTCCTCAGCGCCGCCGTCGCAGGCGCCGCGTTTCTCGGACTGGCCGGTGTCGACTCGTCCTTCGCCTTCGTCACCAGCGAGACCGCCCTCTGGCTGTATGCCGTGGCCGGCTTGATGCTGATCGGTTTCAACGACTATGGCTACCGCCGGCCGATCATCACCCTCCGCTTGGCGACCAAACCATGCCCGATCCCGGCCGTTGCGTCCGGCTCGCGCGTTAACGTTTACGGCATCCGCCGGCGGAATTGCATCGCGGCCTGATGCCAGTCCGGTCGGACGCGTGCCGGGTGCTTGATCGGCAACGCTCCGGGCCGGCTGCCCGGCTCCGGTCAACGATCCGCCCGCTGGCGGCTTCGACCACTGAAACCCATGCTCCCCCTTGTTATCGTACTCTCCGCCCTGGTGATCCTGGTGAGTTATGACTCATCGGATCGGTGATTGAGCGCCGGATCTATGTTTCCCGGACTTCCGTCGCAAAAAGGGCTTCCTGCGAAAGCACCTTGGCGCTCGCAATCGTGAGCAGAACGGCGTCGCCAATTTTCCTGGTGGAAATGCGGTAGCGCTCCGAGGTAACCTCGCCGGCGCGCCGCACCAGTTGGTTGGCTTCGACACTGGCGCGCGGGCAGCCATCTTGGTGGGTTTCCATCACCATCCGGCGGATGACGCACCCGGAGCAATGAATGGTCCGGCCGCATCCCTCGGGGTTCTGTGCGTGGATGCATTCGATGACCTCTCCCATCAGCTTGCCTTTGATCAGATCGGACCTGGTGCCCAGGATCATCTCCGCCGCCTGGTTGGCGCACAGGGCGGTGATGTCGGCATCCAGAGCGATCACCGGCGTGTCGAATTGCTCGAGCAACTGGTCCAGCGTCAGCCGCGGCTGCCCGAGCAGGAGTTCTGCGCATTCCGGGCAGATACCGTGAGATACGGCGTCGTCCGGTCGTCCGGCGGAAAGGGTTTTGTTGCACCAGGCACAGATAACGATCATGCGAAGCGGCCGGAGGGAAACATCACGCCAATTGACGGACAAGGCTAAAGGAGCCTCCGCGGCCGTACCGATGGACTCCCCATGGGGAAGCCATGTTCCTCCTTGCGGCAAATCACGGACGATTTACAATTTACAGAACAATGGGAGCGTGTCTCGTCGGGGTTCTCCAACGCCGCGCCATCCCGCCGGATTGATTCGGAGTCATGCCGCAAGGAAACCGCGATTGTACTGGAGCGTCACTGGCGATATGCCTTCGAAAAAATCACGGCACATCGCATCGATTCCCGTGGTCTAATTTGCACAGACGCTGAGGAAACCATGAAAACGAACATGCTGTTTACTGCGGCCGTTCTCGCGACCGCTCTTTTCGCTGCCGGGGCTGCGGCCCAACCAGCCGCGTCGATGGACAGCCAGAACCCGCCTCCGACCGCCGCCGTGTCGCCGGCCAGCCCGATGCCGGCGCCAAACTCGGTCATCTACATTCCCCGGCTGCCCACGCCGGTGGAGCTTTCGAATGTCGCCGCGGCCCAGGGGCTCTCCATTGAGAAGATGGAACAGACGAGCGACCATATCACCGTGGTCTATCGATATGCCAACGGGCAGACGAACACGGTCGCCTATCAACTGCTTCCGACACCCGGCGCCACCACGGCGCCCGCCGCGGCCACGGTGGTTCCCGCAGCCACGACCACGGTGGTTTATCCGCAGCCGGCCTATTATTACTACGCTGATCCGTACTACTACCCCTGGGGTTGGCCGTGGTTTGCACCGGTCTCCATCGGCATCGGTTTCGGTCATTTCTACGGCGGTCATTTCGGCGGCCACTACAGCGGCCATTTCGGCGGCCACTACGGCGGCCCCGGCTTCCATCATCGGTGACAGCTGTCTGGGGCGGAAACCAGAAATGCAACGATCTCTCTTGAACCATGCGCCTGCATAACACGCTCCTATTGTCCGTCGCCATGTGCGGCCTCTGCGGCGGGTGTGTTGGCACCGGGCCGAATACCCAGCAGGGGGCCGTGGCCGGCGGTGCCCTGGGCGCCCTTGCCGGCGCCATCCTCGGCAACAACAGCAGCAG
>CAZAFS010000059.1:0-13109 GCA_964484165.1 uncultured Opitutaceae bacterium
GTTTTGAACTCATCTCAAAACTGTAGGGCTGCCGCTTGTCGGCGGGCCATGTTCCGCTCGCAGAGCGGCCCGGCGACAAGCGCCGGCCCTACATTTGCCAAAGGTTTTGAGACAAGCTCTTAATGGTTATGGCTTGCCGGCGGGTTGTCAGCAATTGGTCGATAGCACCAGCGTTCCCTGTCCAACTTTGGTGCTACCGCTACCTTGATAACTGGCCGTTATCATGTGGTTGCCAATGCCACCCTTGGGGTTCCTTTTCGTCTTCAGGTCCCTGACGGCGACGGTTTGTTTTTTGGGCTGAGCTGGCTCTTTGGTTTTCATACAGACTCTCTTTTAGATTAGGTGGTGATGACTTGCGGATGAGTTTGGCGCGCGATTGCGACGCGTAGTGCTAACCGAGGCCGTCAAGGTCAACGATTGGGCTGGGTCGATGATTACGACTCCGCCGGCGCAATTCAGCCGGAGGTCGGCGACACAGTGGCGGTGAAGGTGACGGGCTGTCCGATGCTGGCTTTCGTAGGAGACTCGCGGACCATAACTCCGCCCGTGGGATTCTTCCTGGTTTTGAGGTCGTTCACGGCGACGCGCTGTTTCTTGGTGCTGACTGGTGTTTTGGTTTTCATACGAACTCCTGTTTTTTGTTTTATGGGTTATGACTTGCTGAGTGGTTTGGCGCGGACGCCGAAGATGACGCGCTGGCCGCCCAGAACCTTCTCGTTTGGGATCAGGTCATCCAACCGGATGGCTGGCTTGGGCTGAGGTGGCTTGGGGCGTGCATGGTCTTGTTCTGCGCCTTGGGTGAGCCGTTCATGCATCCTTGCTTTGCTTGGGCCGTGCCATGAATACGAATCCGGGCGAGCCGCACGCATACAAGGGTCGCCGGTTGATCCCCCGCGCCGCCCAATGGCTTGGTCCGCAACGGGGTGCCGGTTCGGCCAGGTTTCCCGTTGGTGCCAAGCCAAAGATATTCTCAGTGCACTGGCGACCGGCGATCGGGCCAACGATCGTGGCCTCGTTTTGCAACCGATTCGGCCGCGGAATGAGGCCAGTGGTCTCGTTCTGGCCTGCATTCATCCTCCCGCGGCAAAGGCGGAAACCAAAGGAGATCGCCCGGTCTTGCCGACAAACGCAGGCTCATCCTCAGCCTGCTTCGAACGCGATTGCGCAATCAGCCGCTTTTTCTCCTTCCATCCGGCCATCGTTCGTCGATACAGGTTCACCATCTCCGGCAGCGTCTTGGCCAGGCTGTATTTTTCATCGATGAGTCGAACGCCAGCCTGGCCGAGAGGCCGGAACTCGTCAGGGGCCTTCAACACCCGCAGGGCCTGCTTTGCGAGTGCGTCAACGTCGTGAAAACCGGCGAGGAGCCCGTTGCGTTCGTGCTGAATGACCTCGCGGACCGGCTCCGTGTCGGAGGCGAGCACCGTGCAACCCACGGCCAGCGAGTTCATGAGCGACCAGCTCAGCACAAAAGGAAGGGTCAGATAAATATGCAGGTCGCTCAGGCTCAGAAGCTCGGCGAGCTGTGAGGCGAGAATCTGTCCGGTGAAGATGAAGCGGCTTGGGTCATACCGATCCTGGGCCAGCACATGCTCGCGAAACGATTTCTCCTTGCAGTGTTTCAGATCGGCGCCGTAGCAGACGCGATCCGAACCCACCACGACGAAGATCACGTCCTTGCGCACGTCGCAGATCCGCTTCGCCACCTTCATGAAAATGTCGAAGCCGCGAATCGACTCGAAGCCGCGCGACACGTAGGTGACGATCCGCGTGCCGGCGGGAATCTCGCACTGGCCGATGCACCGAGGCACCTTCCGGCGATACCAGACGTTGCGGTCGATGCCGTCGAAGATCACCTGGATTTTGCGTTGGTATTCCGCAGGGAAAAGGCTGCGCTGCCATTTAGTCGGGCTGTAGCCAGCCGCACAGGTCTGCAGATCGCAGAGGATCATCGCATTTCTCATCCGGGCTCGAAGAAGATCCTGCTCTTGCGCCGAACGCTTCGACCTGGATTCCATCGCGGGACTTCGGCTGCGATAATAATATTCGAAATAGTTGATGATCGGGCAGTCGAACAGATCCGCCAGAAACACCGTCGAGCCGAAGCCACTGTGCCCGACGATCAAATCCGGCTTCACCTCCGGGTGGGCCTCCATCGCGGTGTAGACGGCATGCGCGTTCCACGTGCAGTTTTCAAACGGCCGGCTGCAATAATGCACGCGCTTCGTCGCGCCTCCTTTGGGCTTGTAATGGATGAGCCGGACGCCGTCCACGTTCCCTTTAGGCAATTGGGACACGAACGTGCAGTGAAACCCTTCGCGTTTCACCAAGTGACTGGCGATATGCCCGAATTGGGCAGGAAAAGATTGGTGAACGAAGAGGATGTGCATGGCGCCCCGGAGTGTGTCCGAAGGAAAAGTGCATGTCCCGGTCGGCACCCTCTGGGAGGGGCGCGAACGGGTTGACGGCCGTTCGCGGCCTTTCCGGCGTGGCTCTTCCTCAGGGCAAATGCTTCAGCATTGGTTCAACGCAAGTTAAAGATGCGGGTCGACGCAGGTTACTGTTGGCAACACCTTGATGTCAGGATGAAGATGTGGTGGTATGTACCCCCCTTTGGGATCCTTGCTGATCTTGAGGTCTTTCAATGTGACGTTCTGCCCTTTGACGCTTGTGGGTTTCTTGTTTTTCATAGGAACTCCTGGTTTTTGTTTTATGGTTATGGCTTGCTGACGGGTTTGGCGCGGACGCCGAAGATAACGCGCTGGCCGCCCAGAACCTTCTCGTTTGGGATCAGGTCATCCAACCGGATGGCTGGCTTGGGCTGAGCCGGCTTGGGGGCGCTCGCTGGCTTGTGGGGCAACTTGGGTTGGCCGTTCATGCATTACGTCTTTGCATAGGGGGTGCCAGAAATGCTAATGCGGTCGTCGCGCCCGCGAAACTGGATCCACCGGTCGATCACTTTGCGTGGCCAAGTGGCTGGGCCAGCAATGGAGTGCAGGTTCGGTCAGAATTTCCGCCGGCACGCGAAATATTTCTGCGAATCTTTGCGACCGGCGATCAGGCGCGCAATCGTGGCCTCATTATAAGACAATTGCGGCCCCAAAACGAGGCCAGTGGTCTCGTTTTGGACAGGTATCAAACCGCGGTTGAACCCGCAACCAAACCGGCATCGGATTTTACAGGAGGTAACGGAGGCAACAGAGGAGATGACTTCTGATACCAATCGCTTCTCGAATTCAGACTTTTGAACAGAAGGTAACCAAGAGCACGAAGCGCGTAACGCGATGACCCAAGAATAGGTCTTCGTTACCTTCGTTTTCTTTTGTAAAAGTCCAAAAGGATCGGCTGGTTGGTATGATTCCGTTCTCTCCGTTTCCTCCTGTAAAATACTGGTCGAGCTGCTGAAAAATCACCTCAGCCTAGGATGACTTGAGAATACTGTAGTACAAAGATCCAATCCGAGGTCACAGAGAAGCGAGGGGCAGGTGGGCGAAAGGCGTTGCTCTGTGATCTCCTGTTTGAGCTCAGTGCCCTCTGTGACAAGACCGACCGTCCCTCATCGCTCGGGGTAGTAGTTAGATTTTCTGAAGGTGGCGGCTGAGCGTCGCGCGGGAGATGCCGAGGCGCGCGGCGGCTTTCCGCTGGTTGCCGTCGACGGACTCGCTGACCTGACGGATGTGCAGGTCCACGATGCGTGCCAGCCTCAGATCATCGTCAGGAGCGGGGCGGAACCGCGGGGTTGGATCCGTTGCGTCCGGTTCCGTCCCATTTTTAACTGTTATCGGATCTTCGTCGAACTCGATATCATCCGGCGCAATGCTTGCGCCGTCCGCAAACAACAGCATGGCACGGACGGTATGATAGAGCTCGCGCAGGTTGCCCGGCCAGGGATGCGCCAGGAGTTTTTCGATCGCGGCGGGGTGGATGGACGTGATCGGCTTCCCGCATTCGGTTGCCGCCGCCTTGATCTCACCCGCAATAATGGCCGGCAGGTCCTCGGGCCGGTCCCGGAGTGGGGGGATGCGCAAGGTGAGACCGTTGAGCCGATGGTAGAGATCCTCCCGGAATTTCCCCTCGGAGATCAATCCCCGGAGCGAGCGGTTGGTGGCGGAGATGATGCGGGCGTTCGAGTGGAGCGACCGTTCCGAGCCGAGCCGTTCAAACTCGCCGCATTCGACCGCGCGCAGGGTTTTCGCCTGGGCCAGCAGGCTCATGTCGGCGATTTCGTCAAAAAACAGTGTGCCGGTATCCGCCAGCTCGAACTTGCCTCGCAGGGTCTTTTGCGCGCCGGTGAAGGCACCGCGCTCGTGCCCGAACAACTGGCTTTCCAGCAGCGTGTCGCTCATGGCAGAGGCGATAAAGGAGATGAAGGGACTCTTGGCGCGGGCGGAAGAATTGTGAATGGCCTGGGCCAGGATAGTCTTGCCCGTGCCGGTCTCGCCGAGAATGAGCACAGGCACGGCGGATTTGGCGGCAAACGCCGCCAGCCGGAGGCACCGGGCCATCGCAGGGTTCCGCGTCCCGAGTTCCTCGATCCTGAGCTGCATCCGTTGTTTTTGGTCCATGGGAATGCTCCTAGGGTCGCATATTCTCCCGGAGTTGGCGGATCGGTTCGAAAATTTGCTCCACCAGGGTCCGGCTGCCGACGAGAATCCGGGCCTCGCCTTTCATGCCGACCCGCAACGGGAGGTTTTTTCCCGCGCCCCGCAAGGTGGTTTGGTCCAACGATGCGACCGCCAGGAATTGCGATGAGTCGCGAGCCGAGACCGCGGCCGGAGTGATCCAAGCGAGCTGACCGGTGACGCTCCCGTACCGCTGGTAGGGAAAAGCCTCGAAGAAAAACCGGACTCGCTGTTTGGCCTGAAGCCGCGCCAGGGCTGATTCGTCCAGTTGGAGGCGGGCATGCGGATGCTCATTCTGGCGCGCCAACTGCCCCAGGGACTCGCCCGCCTGAACCAGATTGCCCCCGCCGCGCCGGTCCAGGGCCACCACGGTGGCGGCATACGGTGCACGAATGGACATCAAATCACCTTCGCAATTTTCGAGTTGCTGCTCCAGGGCGGCGAGGCGAATTCGCAGCTTCTCGGCCTCGGATTCTTCGTCGATGCGCTGTCGCGCCCACGCGGTCTTCAACTGCTCGAGCTCCAGGGTCTCTTGCTGCAACCCCTTTTGGGCAATGAGGAGGTCTTTCTCGGATTCGGCCAGGTTCAACCGATGGCTCAACATCTCGATCTTCGACATGCCGCCCTCGGCGTCCACCTTCGCCATGCTGGCCACCAGGTCCTGGGAGGTGGCGAAATGCTTTTCCCGGAAGATCACCTCGCGCTGCATTTGGACGATCTGGGCGTTCTTGATGGCAACTTGGGAAGCCTGAATCTCCTCGAGTTTGTCGCGTCTCTCCTGCAAGGCGCGCAGGTCCTCGCGCAAAGTCTGCCGTTGGGTCTGCCAGGTGCGGATTTCAACGGACCGGAGGACGAACAGGGTCGCCCCGGCCGCCACTTCCGCCCCTTCCGCCACCTTCACGTCAACGAGCACGCCTTGGATCGGGGCGAGCAGCGTCTCGGCGCCGGTCTCGGAAACCAACACAAACGGGCAACGAACCGTTTCGGGAATTTTTACGAGAACCGCCGCCAGCGTGACTGCGGCCGCGACCGTGCACAGCAGCCAGGCGATGACCCGGAGCACCCAGGAAGGAGGGTCTTGCGGAAGAATGGGGGTTTCGATTTCCATGGCGCTCAGAGGCCCAGCTGTTGGCTGGCCAGGTAGAAATAGAGCCCGCGCAGGGCCATGAGTTCGTCGTGCGTGCCCTTTTCGGCCACCTGGCCCTTCTCGAGCACGACGATCGTATCGGCGTCGCGAATCGTGCTCAGCCGATGGGCAATCACCAGGGACGTGCGGCCCGCCATGAACCGCCGCATGTTGGTCTGGATGGCACGCTCCGACTCGGTGTCCAGCGCGCTGGTCGCTTCGTCGAAGATCAAAATGGGCGGATCGCTGTAGATCGCGCGGGCGATGGCGATGCGCTGTTTCTGTCCGCCGGAAAGCGCCAGGCCGCTTTCGCCGATGCGGGATTCGTAACCCAAAGGCAGGCGCGAGATGAAATCATGGGCGTTGGCCAGCTGCGCGGCGCGAAGCACGCGATCGAAGTCGGGTTCCGGCTCTCCAAAGGCGATGTTTCGAACGAGCGTGTCGTCGAACATGTAATTGTCCTGGAGCACCATTCCGATCAGGCGCCGGACATCGCGGTAGTTCAGCGTCTTCAAGTCGAGCCGATCGAAGAGGATCGTGCCTTCGGTCGGCTCGAGCAGGCCGGACAGCAGCTTGATCAACGTGGTCTTCCCGGACCCGCTGCGGCCGACAATCGCGATGGTCTTGCCCGCCGCGACCTCCAGGCTGATGCCCTTGAGAATATCCGGCGCTTCCGGGCCGCCATAGCGAAAGCCGACGTTCCGCAGTTCGATGCGTCCTTCCAGCGTCGGCACCGGTTTGAGTTGGGAACGGTCGCGCCCCTGCTCGGGCTCCTGTTCGAAGATATCGTTCAGCCGGTTGAGCAGGACGGAGACCATTTGCAGTTCGTCCCATATGCCCAGGGCGCGCAGCACGGCGGCGTTGGCCATGGCCAGCAGCGCCATGAAAGCGACGAAGCCGCCTACGGTCAGCTGGCCGGCCAGGACCATATGAGCTGCGACCCACAGGAACAAGATCGTGGAGATCAAGCCGATCATGGTCAGCATGCTCTCGTAGGACATGCCGATGAAAGTGCTGCGGAAGGTCTTTCGGGCGACCCCGAGGAACTCGTTGAGGATGGCGGTGCGCAGCGCCGGCTCGGCCGCGGCGGCCTTCACGGCTTCCATGCCTTTGATGGCATCGATCTGGCGGGAGCCGTATTTGCCATAACACTCTTCGAGGTCCGCAAAGGCCGGGCGCAGCACTTTGCGGGAAAAATACATCAGGCTGGCATACAGCGGCACGGTGACGAGAAACACGCCGAGGAGGGTCACGCTGTAGATCATCATGAGCCCGATGGTCCCCACGAGCTGGACGACCGCGAGGGCGCCGCCGATCCCGTGCTGGACCACAAACGAGCGGATTTGCTGGGCGCCATTGAGGCGGCGTTGGATGTCCCCTGTGCGCCGGCTGTGGTAATACGACATCGGCAGCGAGAGCAGCTGCCGGGTCAGAAAATCGAGGATGGCGGCGTCGATGCGGACGGTCGCGAATGCGAGGAGGTATTGCTGCACCAGATTGGAAACGAGCATGAACAGCCCCGAGGCGGCCAATCCGAGCAGCACGATCTTCAGCAAGCCCACATCGTGTTCCACCACGACCTTGTCCATGACGACCTGGGTGAAGATCGGGAAAAGCAGTTGCAGCACGGTGACAACCACCGCGAGCAGGAGCACCTGGAGATAGACCGTTTGAAATTTCCGGAAGAACGGCCAGAGCCAAACGAGGGTCGCCCGCCCCTCCGGCGCCTTTTCAAATTCGACCGTGTAGTCGAACAACGCCGTGTAGCCGGACCATTTCTCCTGAAATTCCGCCAACGGGATGCGGCGAATCCCCGACCCGGGGTCGGCGACCCGCACGAATTTTTTACCGACGTCAAAGAGCACGATCCAATGATTGCCCTGCCAGTGGACGATGGCCGGCAGCGGGAGGCGCGGCAGGTTGCGGGGCGAGACCTTGAGGGCCCGCGCGGCCAGGCCCAGCTCGGTGGCGGCGGCGCAGATTGCCTTCAAACTGGTCCCGTCGTTCGCCGTGTGGCAGAGCTGTCGGATGCGCGGCAGGCTGACGTTGCGGCCGAAGTGGCGGCAGATCATGGCCAGCGACGCTGCGCCACAGTCCATCTCATCGATCTGCTGTACGAAGGGAATCCGGCGGATTCGTTTCTTACCTTTGCGAAACAGACCTTGCTCGTCCGCGAACGGATCGTCGGCTTCCGCGGTGGTTTCCGCTCCGGCCTCGGGGCCCGCGGGTACTTCGTCCACGGCCACTTTGTTTTGGACGCCCGCCTCGGCGGGCAGGAGTTCCACGGCGAAATCCAACGGCACCCGCGCTTCGGTGTCGGCCGAATATTGGGCGATGCGTTCCTCCATCAGCCGGGCGAATTCGGGAAACTCGCGGTTCAACTCCAGCACCGCCTCGGGCTTCAAGGCCAGCAATTGACAGTCCCGCACCGCCTCGGCCGACGCCGACCGCGCCACGCCCTTGAGCACGGAAAGTTCGCCGAAAAAATCCCCGTCGCGCAGAAAGGCCAGGTTTTTGCTCGTCCCGTTGTTTTGCGAAAAGATGCGGACCTGACCGCGCTGAATGATGAACATCGGGCCGGTCGGCTGCCCCTGTTGGATGATCGTCTGGCCCTTGGTGAACTGCGCGGGTTCCAGCCGGGCCAGCAGCGCGGAGAGCGCCGGCCGGGGCAGCCGGCCAAAATTGCTGAACTGATACAGGAATCCGTGGAGCGTCCGCCAGCGGACCATCATCTCCAGGTAATTCTTCAGCTCGGGCTGTTCGCGCAGCAGCTCCAAGAGATCTCCCCGGTCCAATCGCAAAACTCCGACGCTTGAACTGCACCGCACGGTCGCGTTGCGTGGTTCCGCGGAGAGCAAGGCCGATTCGCCAAAAACATCGCCCGGGCGGAGCGTGTTCAGGGAAACTTCCTGCCCTGCAGCGGTGGTGCGAAGAACCCGCGCCCGGCCGGCCACCAGGACGTAAAAGGCGTCGGCCTTGTCCCCCTGGCGGACAATGGCTTCGCCGAAGTCATGTTGCGATTCGCGAAACAGGGCCCGGACGCGCTCGTAGGATTCTTGAGGCAAGAACTGCAGGAACGAGGCCTGGCGCAGGTATTCTTCGGCTTGCTGGTTCATGCTGGAGCGTTGGTTCCGATCAGCCACACGATGTGTTTTGCCACGAGATTCCCAAAATGAGCCGCCAAGAGTTCCGCATCGACTCGGGCGAGGACCTTGGCGTCAGCCAGAGCCGGTTCCCGTTTGTGCAGGATCCGGCACACCTGAAAGCGGCCGTCGGAGGTGATGAGCGGGAGCACCTGCCCGGTCTCCGCACTGAGGAACTGCTGTTGCAGGGCTTCCGGAAAATCCTCGAGCAGGACCTGCCGCCTCTCAATCCGGTGGTGTTCCTGCCCGGCCAGCTCTTCCATCGAAAGGCCGTCGGTATTGAGACAAAAACAGGCTTCGCGCACGGCGTCCGCCGACTCCAGGTCCATCATCTCGACTTCGAAGCAGGTCAGTGGCAGACGCAATTCGGTCAGGGTCCGGGCGCGATTGTCCGGGGTGCGGAGTTGATCGCAATTCCATCTCTGACCCGATTCCTGTTCGATCTGGGTCTCAAACCAGGGCCCGTCCCGCCCCAGTTGCTCGAGCCATTTGGAAAGTTTCCCGGGATCCGAGGCGGTCCGTTGAAAGAAGCGCGCGCGTTCCGCTTCGAGCCGGTCTGAGAGCGCCGGATCCGGCAGGTCGGTCGCGACCGAGCCGGCCGCACGCCAGCTCAGAAGACGAATCAACTCGTCGAATTTGCCTCCGAACAAAAGGTCCTGGATGAAAATTTTCCGGAGGTCCGGCGCAGCACTGAGGTAATCGATGTCCGCCGCCGGAGAAGGAGCGATGGCGTGCTCCCTCCAATATCGCCGGTGGGAGTAATCGGTCAGATCGTCCAAAGTCAGATTGCGCGATATCAGCCACGCTTCCGTCTCCTCGGCCGTGATCAAATCATGTTTGTAGCGGACGCCCTCCGACAGGGCTTGCAGGGCTTCGGGGTCGGGCTTCAACCCTTCCTCGTCCGCCCGTTGCTCGCAGGCCATGCCGACAAGCCATTCTTGCCATAGGGGCTGCAAGTCTCCGCGAAACCACGCCGCGTCCACGATATCGGTCGCACCAAACCGTTTGTCCCCTGCGGTGAATACAGAAAAGTCTAACATGATTTGAGCCTGAGCCGTAAGGCTCAGGGAAAGGTGGAGGAACGGAGCCCCGCCACGTTGGGAAGTGAGCGACGGCTTGGCGTGGGCCGCGCGGAGCCTGGGCAGATCGGGCGTGGCCCGTGAGCGGTGGAAAACCGGTCCCGACGCGGCGCAGCACGCTGGCCGTTTTGCACGTGATCTCGCTCGTTTCGAGCCGCCACCGGGAGACCTTCCGAGTCTGGCCGTGACAGTTGCGCAGCACGTTTTCGATGGCGTTGGTCGGCCGCATCGAGATGCGCAGTTCCGCTCGCACATTGAGCCGGTGCAAAATGATGACGAGAGAGCAAAGAGCCCGGCTCAAATAATTGATTTTGCAGAAGAACCTTTGGCGTGAACGCGCAGAAATGTTGAGCGTCGCAGGAGACTATCTTTTTCGCTCCGAGCTTCGGGGGGCGCTCTTCGGCGAGTCGGGGAGAGCGGCCAAGCGTTGCATCTGAAGGGTTTCGCGGGTGAGCAAGGTCCACTGGACCTTTTCGCCTGGTTCCAGCCCGATCGCCGTCGCAAGGGGCAGAGGCACATAGACATACAACCTGGGATTGCACCCCTTGGAGCGGATCGCTTGCACTGTTATCGGGTATTGAATGAGAAGAAATGATTAAGCTAGTCAATAGACTAGCTTATAGGCTAGCGTTTGTCAAACCGCGTTTTCTCCCACCACGTTCTTCTCGCGCCATCATGAGCCTGCCGACGCTGGCTGACCCGGTGTGCTGCGTCAGGCCAGAATCTGAAATCGGACGCATTCCCCCGACAGTGGACGGGAACGATCCAGGGGTTCCGGGAGGAACGTGGTGAGCGAACGGGAGTGAAGGGGGGCGTTGCGGGTCGGATTTTTTTTCCGCTGGGGAAGAAGCAGCGCATCTACCCCTGGGAGCTGACGCCGGTAGAGCACGTGCCGAGCCAGGTGCATCGCCGAGTGCAGGCCGAGCGGGTATGCCGGCGTTGCGGCCGGTGCGACCCGCTCCAGCGTCAAAGCATGCATGCCCGGGAAATCACCACAGGCGCGGGGCGATGGGGCAAACTGGCGGCGGAGATCGCGAAAAACACCCGTGTGCCGGTGAAGACGCAGCGCACGTGGTTCAAAACCCAATTGCCCGCGCATCGGCACGTCGACGCAGGTGAGGCGACAGCGAAGGAGTTGTCTCTGTGCCGCACCGCGGATGCCGCCATGACGAGGTGGATTCTTCGCTGCGTCTGGAATGATACGCGGAGGGCAGTTCGCCGGGCCGTGGGTGCAGCGGCCCGAGCCGCTGTTCCAAAATGACGGCGGCCACGGCATGATCTTCCGCACCTTCGCCGGGCAGCTGATGCTCGTCCTGCACCAGCCGAACCAGGCACCGAACGAACGGATCCATCTCTTCGAACTCGAGGATACCGGCGAGACGCTGCGGATCATCCGCGAGTTCGCCGGCCAGCCGTAGGGGCGCGGCGCGCAGGGACTTTTGGATGCTGCCAGTCCAAGGCGTGTCTTCAAATCCTCGTTATTGCCATCGGTCATCCTGAGCGTAGCGAAGGTGTAGGAAGCCCGCTTGCGGGCGATTCATCGGTCGCAAGCGACCTTCCTACAGGGCATGGATTCTTCACTTCGTTCAGAATGACAAGCTCAGTTTGAAGGCGCGCCCTAATTCGGCGACGACTCCGCCGCCACCGGCGTCACGATGCCGGCGAGGTCGTCGCGGAAGCCCGGCAGCGCCAGCGTGACCGCGCCGTCCGCCGTCACGCCCTCCGCGGTTTCCACCGCGACGCCGGTCGTGGGATCGAACCACTGGACCTGGAACCGGCCGGCCGGCCAGTCCGCCAGAGTCACCTTCGCGCTGGTCTGCAGCGGCGGGTTGTAGCGGTGCGCGCCGGCGGGAAACACGACCCACGGCGAGCAGACATAGAGCACGGCTTTCGCTCCGTTCCGCAGGCCCGCGGCCTCGGGACCATACCGCCAGCCGCCGGCAAACGCGGCGGGGCAGACCTGTTCGAGCCGGATGTAATCCAGGTAAATCCAGTCCAGACCGGTGTTGGCGATTTCAACGAGATGCCGGCCGGGCGCGATCTGGACCGGGAAGTCCTGGTCGATCTCCTTGTTCGGCAGCGCCAGCCCGTCGCGGTCGGCGATCTTGGTGCGGAGCACCTCGGCGCCGTCCACCCGCACGACCAGCTCCGCGTCCGCCGCCACCGCATTGACATGAAGCACGAGCCTCGCCTTCTCGCCCAGCCACGCCGTGAGCCGGATCGGCCGCTGTTGCTCCGCGTGGGCCCGGCCCTGCAGGAACGCCGAAAGATACTCCGCCGAGCGCTGCGCGGCCAGCGGATCGGCCACGGCAAGTTCATCCGGGAGATCGAGCCGCCAGGCCCCGTTCAGCGCGAGTTGGGCGTTGAACTGCTCTCCGTCCGGGATGGCATCCGCCAATTCCGCCGGCGGCGTGCCCGGGCCGGCGAAATCCACCGGCGTCCACACGCCCTCGTACCAGCCCGCGCGGCGCAGGATCCCGGTCATGGTCGCGAACAGCGGGTACACGTCGTCGGCGTCGAGGTCCTGCCACCACCACGACATGGCGGAGCCGACCGAGCCGCCGAGCGCGCCGCCCCACAGCCCCTGCCGAAAGCCGCGCAGCGCCGGATCGGCGGCGATATCCCAGCCCCGCGAGTTGATGCCGAATTCCCCGATCAGGACCGGCTTGCCGTACCGCTGGAGAAAGGAGCGGGCCAGGGCGGGCAGGCCGCGGATGGTGGCCGCCTCGTTGTAGGAATGATAACAGGCGAAATCGAGGTCCGGCACGGTCCACATCTCCGGCCGGTCGCTGCCCCCGGTGAGACTCGTGGTCACCAGATGCCGGTACGGGTCATGGGCGTGCATCCACCGGCCCATTTCGCGATGCCAGGCAATGACGTCGTCGGCGTTGAGCCGGCCGGGGCCGAAGACGTTGTCGATTTCATTGAAGAACTGCCAGGCGAGCAGATTCGGGCTGTAGCCGTAGCGCGCCACCAGGTAACGCAGCCGTTTCTGGTAGATGGCCTTCGCCGCCGGGTCGGTGAAGAAGTCGTTGGGCTGCGCGCACGGACCGCCGAGGACCGTGTTGTAGGGATTGACCTTCCAGAAATTGTTCGAGCCGCCCCAATTCCGGTTGTTCACCTGGAACATGCCGTGGTG
>CAZAFS010000060.1:0-9885 GCA_964484165.1 uncultured Opitutaceae bacterium
GCGCCGTAGTGCACGTCGAACTCGCCGATGGCGATCGGGATGCCGGCCGGCAGGCCGAGCTTCGCCGCCCACTCGGGGCAGAGCGCGCCGGCGGGTTCGGTGGCGTCGTAGGCCTTGGTGTAAAGCCGGTCGCGCAAGTCCGCGAGCTTGGGGTCGAGCAGGGCCAGAAACTCCTTGTCGGGCAGGCCGCCCCACTCGTCGCAATACAGCGCCTTGTGACCGGCCGGGCACACGCCGCGCTTGGCCTGGATCGGATCAGTCACGCCCGCCAGGACGGCGGGCACCCAGTCGGACAGCTCGATCCACGCATACGCGGCGTCGAACACCTCGGGCGCGACGGCCAGGCAGTGCCAGATCTTCGACCACCACCACTCGGAGGAATAGGTGTTGCCGCACTTGGCGATGAACTGCGGCCGGTGCTGCGCGGCGAGTTCGGTGATTTTCCGCGCCTCGCGCCAGCCGGTGTGATCCTTCCAGAGCCAGCACTGGGCGTTCAGATTCCGGCGCCATTTCGGGTCGAGCGCGAGCGGCCGGTTGTGGCGGTCCACCGGCAGCGGGCTGGAACCGGTGGTGTCGACCCCGAGGCCGATGACCCGGGCGGCGTCGAACCCGCGCTGCTTCTTCGCCCGGGCCAGCGCGCCCCGCACGCTCTTTTCGAGGCCGAACAGGTAGTCGCCCGGATGCTGGCGGGCGAGGTGATGATCCCGGGGGTCGAGCAGCACGCCCTGCCGGCCACTGGGATACCCGACGACACAGGAGCCGAGTTCGGCGCCGTCCGCACAACGGACCACGAGGGCCCGCACCGAGTTGGTGCCGTAATCAATGCCGAGGGTGAAGGACATGGGGAAAAAGGGGACAGGAAAGCCTTACGAAAAGCGTCCGGACGGACGCCACCCAAAACGGCGAGCGGACTCAGCCGCCGCGGGGCTGCCCGTAGGTGGCGCCGGGTCCGTGCTTGCGCTGGAAGTGCCGGCCGAGCAACTCGGGTTCGATTTCCCCGCGCCGCGGGTCCAGCGCCAGCGTCTGGCCCGCCATCTGCGCGACGAGTTCGAGGGCGAAGGCCGCTTCGACCGCCCGGGCGCCCGACGGACCCCAGACGAACGGGCCGTGGCGCCACACGAGCACCGCCGGCACGTCGAGGGGATCGCGCCCGCGAAAGGTCTCCACGATCACATTGCCGGTGTTCCACTCGTAAGCCTCGGCGATCTCGGCCTTGGTCAGCGGGCGCGTCACCGGCACCGCGCCGTTGAAGAAGTCGGCGTGCGTCGTGCCGAAGCAGGGGATCGGGCGGCCGGCCTGGGCAAAGCTCACCGCGTGGCGCGAATGCGTGTGCACGACCGACCGGATGCCGGGGAACGCCTGAAACAGCCGGCGGTGCGTCGGGGTGTCCGACGACGGGCGCAGTTTGCCTTCCACCACCTTCCCGTCGAGATCGACCAGCACCATGCGGGCGGGCGTCAGTTCCGCGTAGGGCACGCCGCTGGGCTTGATGGCAAACACGCCGGCCACGGGGTCGAAGACGCTCGCGTTGCCGAACGTGAGGTCGACCAGCCCCGAGGCGCCGAGCTGGCGGTTGGCGGCGCAGGCGGATTCGCGAAGGGCCCGGTGCAACATGGCACCGCCAATCAACACTCGGGGGCCGGCCCGACGGCGAGCAAAAACCGTCCCTTGCGGCACCATGACCTTGCTGCCAACAAACGGTGACGATTGGAGGTGCTGGAGGAGGCTCTTACCCACAACGGTGCTCCGACGGCTCGGGTAAGAAAGCCAATGGCGAAACCAATGTTTGTTACGTGGGTAGCCAAACAGAAGTTCCGATGTGAATACGATACTACTTTCCCCGGCAAGCCATGATTGGCAATCTTCATGACCGGTCTCGGACCTGAAAACGTTCAGCCACGTCACAGCTACCGCCTGGACAGCCACACCCCAATCGACGCCGATGATTCTCCAGCAGACATCTAGTTTGGAGAGCACACTTCCGCTAAAACCGCAGGAGCCTGGCCCTGCCGTCCCTCTCTCGGTTGACGCGGATTGCCTCGAAAAAGTGGACGCTAGTTCAGGCGGCATTGATGTCGTTTAACGTTTGTTGGTTTTCGAAGGCCACAGGGGAGACGTAACCCAGCGAGCTGTGGCGCCTCGTCGGGCTGTAGAAGGTCTCGAGATAGTCGAAGACGGCAAGACTTCCTGCGGCGCGGGTGGCCGGCGGGTGTTCCTCGATGTCGGTCTCGATCTTGAAGGTGCTCCAGAACGATTCCATGGCCGCGTGGTCGTAGCAGTTGCCCGCCCGGCTCATGCGGCGTTCCAGCCCGGCCCGGGTGAGCGTGCGCAGAAATGCTCGTCGACGTACTGGCTGCCGCGATCGGAGTGGTGCAGCAAGCCCGGGGGCGGCCGGCGCCGCTGCAGCGCTTGTTCGAGAGCCGCCAACCCCAGGGAAACATGCAGGGTCGCCGCACACGCCCAGCCGACCGCCCGTCGACTCCACAGATCGAGGATCGCGGCCAGATACAGCCCGCCTTCCCCGGTTCTGAGGTGGGTGATGTCGGTCACCCCACCTGGTTGGGACCGGTCGGAGCGGGCCGCTGGGGCAGGAGGTTGGCCGGCACGGCCTGGCCGCGATCGCTGGTGGTGGTGCGCGGCCGGCGGCGGCGGCAGGTGGCGGAACGGAGTTTTCTCTGGACTATTTAATCGGGTGATTAAATCTTCATTCAAATCTTAGCGACCATGCCCACCGCCCGCTCGGATGAAACCCGCCGCCGTCTGCTCGAAGCTGCCACCCTCGTGTTTGCCGAGAAGGGATTCGAGAAGGCCTCCACCCGCGAGATCGCCAGCAGGGCGAAGGCGAACATTGGCTCGATCCATTACCACTTCGGCGACAAGGCGGGGCTCTATCGCGCGGTCTTCGCCGAGCATTTCAATGCCGAGCAGCGATCCGACGAAAGGCTCGCCGGGAGCCTCGAGCCCTTCGAGGTCGTCTATCGCGAGCTGCACCTGCGGTTTCTCGCGGCGATCTGCGGGTCGTCCTTTTCCCGCATCATGGCCCGCGAGCAGTTCGAGCCCACGGGTCTGCTCGGCAACCGGGTCATCCGCGAACTGCGCCGGCGCCACGGCCTGCTGGTGGACGCCATCTGCCGCAAGCTCGGGGTCGAGAAGCCCGATGCCGAGATCCAGCGCCTCACGTTCGCACTGATCGGGATGATCGTGTTGTTCGACTACGGGCGCCCGCTTGTCGAAGCGCTCGCGCCGGAGCTGCTCAAGGGCAAACGCTGGGCGGAGACGATGGTCGCGCGCCTGGCGCCCTACGCCGAAGCCGTGATCGAGGCCGAGCGTACCCGTCGAGCCGCCGACCGCTCCGGAGACAAACCCGCGAAATCGGACTCCGCGCGTTGAGGCCGCAACTCCAGAACCTGCATGTTCTTATGCCACACCCATCCATTCCGTATTTGTCTATTGCCACCCTCCTCCTTGGGCTGGCCACGACTGGCGTCACCGGCTGCGGGCGCAACCCGAGCGCCGGACCGCAAGGGGGGCCTCCGCCGGGAGCCGGGATGCCGCCCGGGATGAATCAGGGGCCGGCCGAAGTGGGGGTGGTCGCCGCCGAAACCGAAACAGTGACGGTAACGACGGAACTGCCGGGGCGGATCAACGCCGTGCGGGTCGCCGAGGTGCGGGCCCGCGCCACCGGCATCCTCCAGAAGCGGTTGTTCGAGGAAGGCGCCACGGTGAACGCCGGCGACCTGCTCTTCGAAATCGATCCCGCGCCGTTGCAGGCGGCCTACGACAGCGCCAAGGCCGGGTTGGCCAAGGCCGAGGCCACCTCGGCGCAGGCGCAGGCCAGAGCCAGGCGCTACGAGGCGCTCGTGGGCGTCGACGCTGTCAGCAAGCAGGACTACGACGATGCCCTTGCCGCGGCACGGCTGGGCGAGGCGGAGGTGCTGGTTGCCCGGGCCGCGTTGGAAACTGCTGCGTTGAATCTCGGATACGCCAAGGTCACCGCGCCGATCTCGGGCCGCATCGGCAAGGCGCTCGTGACCGAGGGGGCGCTCGTAAGCGCGACCGAGGCCACCCAGCTCGCAGTCATCCGTCAGCTCGATCCGATTTATGTCAACTTCACCGAATCGAGCGCGGAGGTGTTGAAGCTGCGGCGAGCGCTCGAGGCCGGCACCTGGCAAAGCCTCGCGCCGGGCCAGGCGAAGGTGACGCTGCTGCTGGAGGACGGCACCACCTACGACCACGCGGGCAGACTGCTGTTCTCCGATATTTCCGTAGATGAGACGACCGACTCGGTGACGCTCCGCGCGGAGTTTCCCAATCCCGACCACTTGCTGCTGCCGGGCACGTTCGTGCACGGCCGGCTCGAACAAGCGGTGGCGCAGCAAGCGATCACCGTGCCGCAGCGCGCCGTCACCCGTACCGCCGGCGGCCAGGCCACGGTGCTGGTGGTCGACGCGCAGAACCAAGTCGAGTCACGCGTCATCCGGGCCGACACGGTGTACGGCGACAAATGGATCGTCGCGTCCGGGCTGAAGGCCGGCGAACGGGTCATCGTCGAGGGCCTGCAGCGGGCGCGGCCCGGAGCCACGGTGGTGCCTGTGCCGTTCCAGGCTGCCGGCGCGAAGGCTCAACCTGCGGCCGACGCCGCGCTGCAACGCTGAGGAGAAGCCACCATGGCCAAATTCTTCATCGACCGCCCGGTGTTCGCCTGGGTGGTCTCGATCCTGATCATGCTCGCGGGCGTCCTCGCGATCACCCAGCTGCCGATCGCGCAGTATCCCAACGTCGCGCCGCCCTCCATTTCCGTCTCGGCCAACTACGCCGGCGCCTCCGCCGAGACCGTCCAGGACACCGTGACCACGCTGCTCGAGCAGCAGATGACCGGCATCGACAACCTGCAGTACATGATGGCGAGCAGCAGTGCGACCGGCCAGTCCTCGCTCACACTCTACTTCAAGCCCAATACCGACCCCGACACGGCGCAGGTGCAGGTGCAGAACAAGGTGCAGTTGGCCACGCCCAGCCTGCCGCAAACCGTGCAGCAGCAGGGTGTGACGGTCGCCAAGGCGACCCGCAATTTCATGCTGATCTGCGGCCTGTCGTCCGTCGATGGCAGCATGGACCAGTTCGCGCTGGGCAACTACGTGGCCTCGAGCGTGCTCGATCCCATCCGCCGCGTTTCCGGTGTGGGCGAGGCCAACCTGTTCGGCACGGAATACGCGATGCGCGTCTGGCTGAATCCAGAGCAGCTCAATAACTACAAGCTGACCCCGGCGGACGTGAGCGCCGCCATCACGGCGCAGAACGCGCAGGTCTCTGTGGGCCAGCTGGGCGACAAACCGGCGGTTTCCGGCCAGCAGCTCAATGTCACGCTCAAGAGCCAGTCCACGTTACGCACGGTCGCGGAGTTTGAAAATATTCTGCTGCGGGTGAACGCCGACGGCTCGCAGGTGCGGCTGCGCGACGTGGCCCGCGTGGAACTCGGCGGCCAGAGCTACCTGTCTCAGGCTCGCGCCCACGGGCGGCCCTCGGCGGGCATCGCCGTCAAGCTCGCGCCGGGGGCCAATGCGCTGACCACCGCCACCGCGGTGCGCTCGAAGATGGTTGAGCTGTCACGTTTTTTCCCGCCGGGCATCGAGGTGAGCTACGCGATGGATACCTCGGCCTTCATCCGCATCTCCATCGAAGAGGTGATCAAGACCCTCGTCGAGGCGATCGTGCTGGTGTTCCTGGTGATGTACCTCTTCCTGCAGAACTTCCGGGCGACGCTGATCTCGACCATCGTGATCCCGGTGGCGCTGCTCGGCACCTTCGCGAGCATGTACGTCCTGGGCTTCTCGATCAACGTGCTCACGATGTTCGGCGTCGTGCTCGCCATCGGCATCCTGGTGGACGACGCGATCGTCGTCGTGGAGAACGTCGAGCGCATCATGAGCGAGGAGGGCCTGCCGCCGCGCGAGGCCACGCGCAAGGCGATGGGCCAGATTACCGGCGCGCTGATCGGCATCACGCTGGTACTGACGGCCGTGTTCATCCCGATGGCCTTCTTCAGCGGCTCGGTCGGCACGATCTACCGGCAGTTCTCGCTCTCATTGGTGTCGGCGATGCTGTTCTCGGTGTTTCTGGCCATGTCGCTGACGCCGGCATTATGCGCTTCACTGCTGAAGCCGGTGGAGAAGGGCCACAAGCACGGGAGGCGCGGATTCTTCGGCTGGTTCAACCGCGGCTTTGCCGCCAGCACGATCGAGTACCAGAGCTGGGTCGCCCGCATTCTCCCAAAGCCCGGACTTTACCTCGTCATCTACGCGGTAATCATCGCGGTCGCCGGCCTGCTCTACCTGCGGCTGCCCTCGTCGTTCCTGCCTGAGGAAGACCAGGGCTTTTTCATGACGAGCATCCAGCTGCCGGTCGGGGCCACCAGCGAACGCACGCTCGCCGTGATCAAGCAGGTCGAAGATTTCTGCCGGCAGCAGCCCGAGATCGAGAGCTTCATGGCAGTGGCGGGCTTCAGCTTCAACGGCAACGGCCAGAACGCCGGCGCCTGTTTCACCCGCCTCAAGGACTGGAGCCAGCGCAAGGGCTCCGCCCACTCGGCGGCCAGCATCGTCGCCCGGGCCAACGCGGCCTTCGGCAAGATTAAGGACGCGACGATCTTCGCCCTTGTGCCGGCACCAATCACGGAGTTGAGCATGCAATCCGGCTTCGACTTCGAGCTGCAGGACCTCGGCGGTCTCGGTCACGAGAAACTCATGGCGGCCCGCGACCAGTTGCTGGCCCTCGCGGCCAAGAACCCGAACGTCATGGCCGTCCGCATGCAGGGCATGGAGGACGAGCCTCAGCTCCAGATCGTGGTGGACCAGGAGAAGGCCAGCGCCTTGGGCCTCTCGCTGGCCGACCTAAACACCACCTTGTCCACGTGCTTCGGCTCCAACTACGTGAACAACTTCGTCAACGGCAACCGCGTCCAGCGCGTCATCGTGCAGCTCGACGCCCCGTACCGCATGCAGCCGGCCGACATCGGCAAGGTCTACGTGCGCAACGGTACGAACGCAATGGTGCCGCTCTCTTCGCTGGTGAAACTGGAGTGGACCTACGGGGCACCCAATCTCCAACGCTATAACGGCTTCCCCGCCGTGGAAATCGTCGGCTTGCCGGTCCCGGGCAAGAGCACGGGCGAGGCGATGCAGGCGATGGTGGACATGGTCAGGCAGCTGCCCAGCGGCATCGGCTACGAGTGGACGGGCCAGTCCTATGAGGAGCGCCTTTCCGGCTCGCAGGCGCCGCTGCTCTACGCGCTCTCGCTGCTCATCGTCTTTCTCTGCCTGGCCGCCCTCTATGAAAGCTGGTCCATCCCGGTGGCCGTGTTGCTGGTCGTGCCGCTCGGCATCGTGGGCGCGCTGCTGGCGACCTCGCTGCACGGACTGGCCAACGACGTGTATTTCAAGGTCGGGTTCCTGACCACCATCGGCCTCTCGACCAAGAACGCCATCCTTATCATCGAGTTTGCCAAGGAGGCGCAGGGGCGCGGCCTGGGCCTGATCGAGGCGACCCTGGAAGCCGTGCACCTGCGGTTGCGCCCGATCCTGATGACCTCGTTCGCGTTCATCCTCGGCGTGCTGCCGCTGGCGGTCGCCTCGGGTGCGGGCTCGTCGAGCCAGAACGCCATCGGCACGGCCGTCATCGGCGGCATGATCTCGGCCACCGTGCTGGCGATCTTCCTCGTGCCCGTGTTCTTCGTGACCGTCCGCCGGTTCATCCACGGCCGGCACCAGACGCCACGGCCCACTCCGCCGTCCACTCCCGCCGCTGCCGGCAACTGAGGAGAAACCTGTCATGCGTCCACGTCTTGCTTTCCTCCTGTTGCCGGCCGTGGTGGCCGGCTGCACTCTGGCGCCGCGCTACGAGCGCCCGGCCGCGCCGGCGGCGGCCGACTGGGTCAACCAGCCGCTCGCCGGTCCCACGGCGGCAGATCTTGGCTGGCGCGAGTTTTTCGGCGATCCGCGCCTGCAGCGGCTCGTCGAGCTGGCGCTGGCCAACAACCGCGATCTCCGCATCGCCCTGCTGAAGGTCGACCAGACCCGCGCCCAGTACCGCATCGAGCGTGCGGCCCTGCTGCCGGGGATTGACGCCACCGGCAGTGGCTCGCGGCAACGCACGCCGGCCGACCTCCTGGGTACCGGTCAGGCCACGGTCTCCAGCCAGTACGGCGTCAGCGTGGGCGTCACCAGCTACGAGCTGGATCTGTTCGGCCGCGTGCGCAGCCTCAAGGCGCGGGCGCTCGAAACGTACCTCGCCACCGCGGAGGCCCGCCGCAGTGTGCACCTCTCGCTGGTCGCTGAGGTGGCCACACAATACCTCATCGAGCGCGATCAGGCCGAGTTGCTCGACGTGGCGCGGCGCACGCTCGCGGCCGTGCAGGCCAACTACGAGCTGCTCCGCCGCCGCCACGAAGTCGGCAGCGCCTCCGAGATCGACCTGCGCTCCGCCGAGGCCCAGGTGCAGACCGCCCGCGCCAATGTCGCACTGTTCGAGCGGCAGCGTGCGCAGGCCGAGAACGCCCTGGCGCTCCTGCTCGGCCAGCCGTTGCCGGCCGACCTGCCGCCGGCGTTGCCGCTCAATGCGCCCGGACTGCTCGCCGACATACCGCCGGGACTCTCCGCCGATCTGCTGCTGCGGCGGCCCGACCTCCTCCAGGCCGAGCACGAGCTTAAAGCGGCCAGCGCCAATATCGGGGCCGCGCGGGCCGCGTTCTTCCCGAAGATCACCCTCACCGGTTCTGCCGGCACCGCCAGCCCGGAGCTCTCCGGGCTGTTTACTGCGGGCTCTGACGCCTGGAGCTTCGTTCCCCAGGTCACCCTGCCGATCTTCGCGGGCGGCCGCAACCTTGCCAACCTCCAGGTGGCGCAACTGAGCCGGCGCATCGAAATCGCCCAGTATGAAAAGGCCGTCCAGACCGCCTTCCGCGAGGTGGCCGACGCGCTCGTGGCCCGCGGCACTTACGAGGAGCAGCTTGCCGCGCACGAGGCGTTGGTCCAAGCGCAGCAACGGCGTTTCCAACTGGCCGACGCCCGCTACCGCCAGGGCGTGGACAGCTACCTCGCCGTGCTCACGGCGCAAGAGGATCTCTATGACGCGCAGCAGAACGCAGTGCAGAGCCGCTTCGCCCGCTGGGCCAACCGCATCACTCTGTACAAAGCCCTCGGCGGCGGCTGGAACGAACATACGATACCCACGACGACGGCCCTGAGCTCCGCGTCGGTCCGCTGATGAATTGTCGGATGCGGCGCCCCTCATATGGATGTCATCGTCGCAGTCGTGGCGCTCGCCCTCCTGTGTCTCCTGGTCGTCACGGAAGCCGATCGGGCGGGCGAATGGTGGTGGGGCATGGCGAACGGGGGGATAAAATGGAGAGAAACTACGACACGGGAGAAGACGGCAGATAAACCGTAATGGCCCGAGCCGCGGCGACCATTTTCCCATGACAGCGCGAAGCACGCATAAAGGCGCCGCGATTGCCGCGGACACGGTGGTGCCGCCCGACCACAGGGTCGCTGCAACGGCGAAACACAGCATTGGCACTGGTGACGACGCGGAGAATCTTGGAGACGAATTGCAGCAGATTTCTTGAAGCAACGGAGTGCCGAGGTAGGCGTGCCGTGCTTCCCGCGAACGTGGAAACGGCAACTTCTGTGGAGCCATTATGCCGATCGTCATCGTGGTCTGGCGCTTGTATTCAGGTTCGAAGACAAGCTCGCCCTACTGAAAGTGAGATACAGGAAAATTAGGGCGGTTGTCTCCCTCGACCTAATTCGATCCGAAGCTGACAATGCGCTGCTCGTGCCTGGTTTCGCAGAGTCTTTTTCGGTCAAATCGCCAGAATGGCGACACGAG
>CAZAFS010000060.1:9985-12875 GCA_964484165.1 uncultured Opitutaceae bacterium
GACACGAGGATGTCGATCCCGTTGAAAAGGTGTGAACTTGAGGGTGGCCACTACTATGTTCATTTTGACTCTGACACTTTCGTTGGCGTGGTTCTTGGTGCCCGCTGTAAAACCAAGCCGCTTTACGTGCGCCGCGTATTTGTGAAGCACCATCTAGAACACGCGAAGGTCTGGAAGACCAAGTTTGCGCCAGGGAGATTTGTGCCTAGACGCGCACTTGCCCAGGCTTTGAGCCAATGCTCTTGGTCCCGGGCGCAGCCGGCCTCCAAGGGCAGCGACTTGAGGGCACAGCCCATCGACGCCCTACTCCCGTTTCAGCTCGCGGGTCATCAGGACCGGCAGGGCGTCGACGGGTTTCCGGCCCTCGAAGAGGATGCGGTAGATCTCGGCCAGGATCGGGGCGTCGATGCCCCGTTCGAGGCACAGGCCGTAAAAGGACTCGGTGGTCTTGTAGCCCTCGACGACCGTCTTGCGCCCCGTCAGCAGTTCGTCCGCAGTGCGGCCCTCCCCGATGTGCTGGCCGAAGTCACGGTTGCGACTCCAGACCCCGTAACAGGTGGCGATGAGGTCGCCGGCCCCGCTCAGGCCGTAGAACGTCTCGGGGCGCGCCCGCAGCGCCACGCCCACCCGGACCATCTCCGTCAACGCCCGCGTGATCAGCGCGGCCTTGGCGTTGTCGCCCAGCCGCAGGCCGTCGCAGCAGCCCGCCGCGATGGCGTAGATGTTCTTGAGGCAGCCGCCGAACTCCACCCCGGCGAGGTCCTCGCTGGTGTAGAGCCGCAGGCGGGGGTCGCTCACGGCGGCCTGCACCTGGCGCACGAACGGCGTGATCTCTTCCGCCGCCAGCACCATGACCGCCGGCAGCCCACGCGCCACCTCGGCGGCGGTGGTCGGACCGGCGAGCGCGCTGACCGCGTACGACGGCAGCGCGGCGTGAATCACCTCGCTGGGGCGCAGGTGCGTGCCGAGTTCGAGACCCTTGGCAAGGCTGACGAGCAGCTGCAGCCGGGTGGCCGGTCCGAGGCTGTCGTGCAGGCGCCCGCACCACGCCCGCAGGGCCTGGGTGGGACACGCGAAGAGCACCACCTCGGCCTCCATCAACACCGGCGCGAGTTCATGGGCGATCTGCAGGCTGGGCGGCAGGTCGAAGCCGGGCAGATAGTCGGCGTTCTGCCGCGTCGTGGCCAGCGCCAGCGCCTGTTCCAGGCGCCGCGGCACGAGCGTGACGGCGTGGCCGAGCCGCAGGAGATGCAGGGAAAAGGCCGTGCCCCAGGCGCCGGCACCGATCACGCAAATGTTCATGAAGGAGGACGGGGTGCCAGCCCAGCACAGAGCACGGAGAACGGTCCGTTGGCAATCCCGGTGTTCACGGCGCGGGCGGGCGACGGCTCACTTGGGATACTTGTGCGTCCGCACCGCCATCACATAGCTGGCGAAGCCCTTCTTCATCTCGTCGCCCACCGCGGCGAAGGCATGGGCGAAGGCGGGCATCGACTCGGGGGCCATGCCGAGCAGGTCGGTGCAGACCAGGATCTGGCCGTCGCAATCCGCGCCGGAGCCGATCCCGATGAGCGGCACCTTCAGCGTCTCCTTGATGGTGCGGGCCAGGTTCGGCTCGACCATCTCGGCCACGACGGCAAACACCCCCGCCCGCTCCAGGGCCAGCGCATCGGCGAGCAGTTGCTCGGCCTCCGCCGGTTTCACGCCGAACCGGCGGTAGCGCCCCAGCGTCTGCACCTGCTGCGGCTGCAGCCCGATGTGGCCCATGACCGGCACGCCGGCGGCGACGATCCCGCCGATCTTCCCGGCGAGGCTGGCGCCGCCCTCGATCTTCACCGCGTCGGCCCCGGCCCACTGCATCAGCCGCTGGCACGATTGCAGGACCTGCTTGAAATCGAAGTGCGCCTCCGCAAACGGCACGTCGGCCACCAGCAGCGGGTCCAGTTTCGCCCGCGCCACCGCCGCGGTGTGATGCACCATCATGTCGAGGGTCACCGGAATCGTGTTGGCGAAGCCGAGCAGGGTGTTGCCGACCGAATCCCCCACCAGGATCAGGTCCACCCCCGCGTCCGCCGCGCACCGCGCGGTGAGCGCGTCGTAGGCGGTGACGGCCACGATGGGCCGCTGGCCTTTGAGTTTCCGCAGCGTGAGGGTCGTGGTCTTCATGCCGGGCGAAGAGGATAGACGAAATTTCCGCAAGAAGCATCCTTCTTTCGGCCCGGTTCCCCGCCGGGGGCCGGCCTCACTTCAGCCACGCGGGCACCCGCTCGCCGGCGGTCATCTGCTCGAAGGTCTCGCGGGTGTTGACCAGCTCGAAGGTGCTGCCGCGCACCAGCACCTCGGCCGGCAGCGGCCGGCTGTTGTAGCCGCTGGCCATGGCGCGGCAATAGGCGCCGGCGCTGAGAAAGGCGACGTACTCGCCCTCGCCCAGCTCCTGCAGGGTGCGGTCCCGGGCGAAGCAGTCGGTCGACTCGCACACCGGGCCCACGATGTCGACCGTGAGGGCGCGGCGCGAGGTGTCGCGCTGGAGCGGGACGATCTCGTGGTAGGCGTCGTACATCGCGGGCCGCATCAGGTCGTTCATGCCCGCGTCCAGGATGAGGAAGGTTTTCCCGTGGCCGCGCTTGAGGTACTCGACGCCGGCCAGCAGCACGCCCGCGTTGGCCACCAGGAACCGGCCGGGCTCGAGCAGCAGCTTGAGGCCGAGCGGCTGCAGCAGCGGCTGGAGCGCCGCGCCGTAGGTTTCGGGCGTCAGCGGGCGCTGGCCCGCCGGCTGCGCATCCCACCAAGCCTGCGCTCCGCTGGCCAGCGCGTCGCGGTAGACGACGCCGATGCCGCCGCCGAGGCTGAAATAGCTGATGCCGTGATCGCGCTGCAGTTGCTGGACCAG
>CAZAFS010000061.1:0-12559 GCA_964484165.1 uncultured Opitutaceae bacterium
GCGTCCATCCGTGTAATCCGCGGAGAATGGATCGCATGCGGGAGCGGCCGTCTTCGCTCTCTTTGCGTCCTTCTGTGAAGAAAGATTCGTGGCGATTCGTGTGGATTCGTGGGCGGAAAAATGTCGGGTGTCTTTTTCACAGGAAGGCGCGGAGCTCGCGGAGGTAGCAGAGGTACCTTGGCCACCAGAGGCGCAGAAGGCACATTGGGGTACTGACTCAGTTTGTCATTGCGAGGAGCCCCGCCGCGGCGGCGGGGCGACGAAGCAATCCAGCCCGCCTTTGCTCTGCGAGCTCCGGCGTGGCCGGACCCTTCGACGGGCCGAGCCGGAGCCTTGGCGAAGGCTGGCTGGACCCCGACCGGGTCGAGGCTGGATCGCCGCGGCCCGCAGGAGCGGGCCTCGCGATGACAAGGCAAACCGAGGCACTGCCCCAATTTTGGGGTTCGCGACCCGACTTCGCCAAAGCTTCGACGGGCAAGCCGGGCGCGCAAAAGATGTTGTTGCGGGCGCCATCTTGGCTACATGGTGCCTTCCCGTTCCCCACCAACCATGTTCTACCGGCAGAACAAGACATCCCTGGTCGTCACCATCCTTTCGGTCGCACTGGGCCGGCTCGCGGGGGCCGAATCGTACGACCTGTCCCGAATGAATCCCGTGCCGGCCAACGAGCCGGTTCCGGTGGTGGATTTCTTCCGCCCGCTGGTGCTGCAGCAGCCGGCGCTGAATATCTCGGGCACCCATGTCGCGGCGATCGTCACCGCCGGCGAGGACCAGCACCTGCTGTTCGTGTATGACGTGAAGAGCAAGCAGATCGAGACCGTGGGCGGCGTCGGCGACATGGACATCAGCGGGTTCAGCTGGCTCAACGACCGTCGGCTGATCTTTTCGCTTTCCGCGCGGAAAATGTACGGCCTCGGGCTCTTTGCCGCGGAGGTCGGCTCCATCGGCGATCCGTATGTCTTGCTGCAATATTACGGGTCGCGCCTGGTCGCGGTTCCCCCGCAGCATCGTCTGGAGCCGTTGGTCTGGAACAGCCGGGATTTCGAGACCCGCAAGGACCTCGGGGTGGCCTCCCTCAACACCGGAATCCGGGGCGGGAAGTTCGTCAACGCGCTCGGGGCCGACGCCACCCATTCCACCCTGATGGACGCCCGCGACAACAACGAGCGGCACCTGTTCGACCGTCATCCCGCGCCGTCGACCGGACTGGGGGTCCGCTATCTGGCCGACCGGGAGGGCAAGCTCGATTTCGCGATCACGATGCAGGACGGGATCCCCGCATTGCTGCGGCTGGTCGACCAGGAGTGGGAGAAATGTCCGGTGGCTCTGGAGCAGGTCGAAATCATCGGCCATGGCGATGACCGCGGACAACTGGTGGTGCGGGGGCCGCGCCAGGCGGGGAAACCCCGCGCGCTCCAGTTCCTGGACGGCGCGACCGGGAAGCTGGGCCAAGTGCTGCTGCAGGACGAGGCCTATGATTTCTACGGGTCGCTGTATCGCGATCCCGTCAACCACCTGATCATCGGCGCCGTCTTCGAGCGCAACGGCCCCACCACGGTCTGGTTCAACGAGGAATACCGCAACCTGCAGCAGATCCTGGAGGGCTACTTCCCGGGGGTGGTCGTTCAGATCCTGGGGAGCGATGAGGCGCAGAAGAAGTTTCTCGTCGCGACGTTCTCCGACCGGCAGGCGGTCCGCTACTACATGGTCGATCTGGCGAAACGGACCTTCGGTTTGTTCAAGGATTCGGAGCCCTGGATCGATCCGAAGCGCATGCAGCCGGTGAACATCATCCAGTTCAAGACCCGCGATGGCCGGCGATTGGACGCCTACCTGACGCTGCCAGCGGGCGCCTCAAAGGACCATCCTCCGCCCCTGGTCGTGTTGCCGCATGGCGGTCCCTGGGTGCGGGACTCCTGGGGATTCTATGCCCGCAATGAGGCCCAGTTCCTGGCCAGCCGCGGCTATGCCGTGCTCCAGCCCAATTATCGGGGCTCGGAGGGCTATGATTGGATGTTCCCGCCGGAGGACCTGTGGGACTTCCGGAAGATGAACGACGACGTGACGGACGCCACCAGGTTGATGATCGCGTCCAAGTTGATCGACGGCAGCCGCGTGGCGATCATGGGCGGATCCTTTGGCGGTTACCTGGCGATCACGGGCGTGGAAAACGAACCGAATCTCTACCGCTGCGCGGTCACCATCGCGGGGGTGTTCGACTGGGCCGAGGCGATCAAAGACCGGAAATACAACCAGTTTGACGACCCCTTCTACGGACGCTTGCTGCGCAAGCTCGGCGATCCCGCCAAGCAGCCGGAGAAATTCGATGCCATCTCTCCCGGCCGGCATGTGGACCGGATCCGGGTTCCGGTCTTCGTGGCCCATGGCAAGGATGATCCCATTTCGGACATCAGCCAATCCCGGCGCCTGGTCGCGGAATTGGAGAAACATCATGTGCCGTACGAGGCGCTCCTCGTGAGCGAAGAGGGCCACGGGATGGGGCACCTGACAAACGAAGTCGAACTCTACACCCGCATCGAGGCGTTCCTGGCCAAATACCTCGCGCCAGCCACGGCGGGGCCGTCCGGCGCGCCGTGAGGAATCGTTTCCGGGCCGCTGCGCTCGCTTCGTTCCCTTCGTCGGCTTCGGTAAGAGGATCTCACGCCAAGGCGCCAAGCCGCAGAGGAAATTTCTTCGGACATTCTACAGAAGGTAACGAAGGTAACCGAGTGGGAGATGAAGAGGAAACTCTTCGTTCCCTTGGTTGCCTTCGGTAGACGTTCCGCTGGTGGAGCGACTTGATCTCAAAACGCTCATTGCGGTCGGTGGAAATGCGCCTCACGCCAAGGCGCCAACGCAATCCCGTCTGAATTTCACAGAAGGTAACGAAGACAACAAAGTGGCGGGCAGGGCGTCGGAGGGGATCATGCTTTACCTTTGACCCCGGCCGCGGCGGTGACGGGCCGGCCTGGGGGAGGCGGGCGACGGTGAGACCTAGTTCAGGCTGATCGGTGGGGAACCCGGTGGCGGTTTGCGATCGGCCTTATCGGGCATCTCGGCCAAGGCGTTGCCTAAACCATATCCGGAAAACACGAGGAGGACGGCAGGCAGTACGAGCCCTACAACGCCCGCCACGATTCGACTCCCGTCCACATCTCGCGGCTCGCAGAAGATAATCGTTCCATGTACCGAGCTGGATTCGATGCGCGTGCCGATTTCGATCTTCCATAACGAAATCCCCAGCACATGCCCGAGTTCCGAGGCTCCATTGTCATTGGAGGCCAGGGACTCCATGTCGAACACGGTCCACTTGCAGAAATAAAGGTGCGTGGCGACCGCGAGGCAAACGATCGCGAAATAGATGTAACGCCCTTTGCACGGAATAAAGAGCGCCCCGACAAGCCCGACCAGAAGCATGACGAGCCAAAGGAACACCACGGCATCCAGAAGACCGGCCCAAAACGCGATTACGGGATGAGGGAGGGGCATGGTGAAATGGCGCCAAGCTAGGCCGATTAGGATTAGGATTAACCTGGGGGAAGGCTGATTTCG
This sequence comes from uncultured Opitutaceae bacterium, assembly GCA_964484165.1. GTDB lineage: Bacteria > Verrucomicrobiota > Verrucomicrobiia > Opitutales > Opitutaceae > Fen-1467. Next base: position 3,553 of record CAZAFS010000061.1, read on the forward strand.
ACTTCTGCGTATACTCAATTATGGGCAGCCTGAATGCACTGCTTGGGTACCCGGCGAGTTCCACCAGTTTGGGGGAGGCGGCATGACCCATGTATTGGCCAACTCGCTCTCCCTCGATCTTGCAGGCGATCGCGGGGGCAGATAGGGCGCCAAGTCTGCGCCCTTACGCATACCGCTGGAGCGAGAACAAACTTGTCGCACGCCGGGGGTGGGAATCCAATGGCCGCACCATGAAGGCGCGCGTGTTCGGGATACGGATGCTGGCGGTTGGCGGATTGATCGCGGCGGGCTTCGTGTCGCTGGCTGACGCTGCCATCACCGCGCACCCGGAGGCCGACGGCGTCACGTTCAAGCTGGAGGGCGCCGTGCTGCGCCTGCAGGTGTGGTCCGACCGGATCATCCGCGTGACGTATGCGCCGGGCACGGCGCTGCCGGCGATGCCCAGCCTGTGCGTCGTCGCCAAGCCGGCGGCGAGGAAATGGTACTTCCGCGAGACGCTGGCGGATTTCGTCGTGGGAACCGCCGCGGTGCAGGCGCGCGTCAACCGCCAGAGCGGCGCAGTGTCGTTCGCCGACGCGACGGGCGCGACTTGGCTCACGGAGATCCCGGGCGGTCGGGTGTTTTCGCCGACGCCCGTCAAGAACCTGGACGCCCGGCAGGCGGAGCAGGATTTCATCCTCGCCCCGGTCGAGTCCATCTTCGGCCTCGGCCAGCAGGCCAACGGGCCGTGGAACTACCGCGGGCAGACCGTGCGCCTCCTGCAGGCGAACATGAACATCGCCCTGCCGGTGCTGGTCTCCAGCCGCGGGTACGGAATTTTGTGGGACAACCCGGCGATCACGACCGTGGCCGTCGGCGCCGCCGGCCGGGAGAACGCGGTGGCGTGGACCTCCGAGGTGGCGCGCGCGATCGATTACTATTTCCTGGCCGGGCCGGAGCTGGACCAGGTGGTGGCCGGTTACCGCCAATTGACGGGTGCCGCGCCCATGTTGGGCGAGTGGGTCTTCGGCTTCTGGCAATGCCGCGAACACTATGAGACCCAGGCGGAGATCTTGGGCGTGCTCGCCAAATACCGCGAACGCGGCACGCCGATCGACGGGGTAATCCAGGATTGGCAGTACTGGACGCCCAAGCCGTGGGGCTCGCATGAGTTCGACCCGGCGCGCTATCCCGATCCGGCGGGCATGGTGGCGCAGATTCACGCGGCGCATGCGCACATCATCATCTCGGTCTGGTCCCGGTTCGATGTGGGCTGCGAAAATCTGCAGCAGCTCAAGGCCGTGAACGGCGTCTTCGATCCGGTCTATCCCAACGTCTGGCCCAAGGGCCAGGGGCAGTGGTACGACGCCTTCAGTGCCGACGCCCGCCGGGTCTATTGGCGGCAGATTTCGGAAAAACTGCTCACGCTCGGACTCGACGGCTGGTGGCTCGACGCGACCGAGCCGGAACTCAGCGGCCAGTGGGGCGAGATCCGCGACCTGCGCACCGCCCTGGGTCCCGGGGCCTACGTGGCGGACGCCTATCCGCTGCTGTCCACCACCGGCATTTACCAGGGCCAGCGGGCGGAAACGTCGGCAAAAAGGGTCTTCGTCCTCACCCGCTCGGCGTGGGCCGGCCAGCAGCGCAACGCCGCCGTCTGCTGGTCCGGCGACATCCAAGGCAACTGGGACACGTTCCGGAAACAGATTCCCGCCGGCCTCAATTTCAGCCTGTCCGGCATTCCGTACTGGAACACCGACATCGGCGGATTTTTCTGGGGCAAGACGGTGGATGCGCGCTACGCCGAGCTGTTCACGCGCTGGTTCCAGTTCGGCGCGTTCTGTCCGCTCTTCCGGGTGCACGGTTCGGGCGCCGGCAAGGAAATGTGGTGGTTCGACGCGGCGACCGACGCAATTCTGGTGAAGTACGACCGGCTGCGCTACCGCCTGTTGCCATACATCTACTCCACCGCGTGGCAGGTCACCCACGCCGGCGACACGATGCTGCGCCCGCTGGTCATGGACTTTCGCACGGACGCGGCGGCGGCCGGCGTCTCGGACCAATATCTGTTCGGCCGCGCGCTGCTGGTGAATCCCGTGGTGACGCCGGGCGCGACGAGCCGGAAGGTCTATCTGCCGGCGGGCCGGGACTGGTACGACTTCTGGACCGGCCGGCGCATCGCCGGCGGGCGGACGGTCGACGCGCCGGCGCCCATCGACACGCTGCCGCTCTACGTCAAAGCCGGCTCAATCCTGCCGCTGGGGCCGGTGGTGCAATATGCGGAGGAGAAGCCGGCGGCGCCGCTGGAGCTGCGGGTGTATCGCGGCGCGGACGGCGTTTTTTCGCTCTACGAGGATGACGGCAACACGTACGACTATGAAAAGGGCGCGTATGCGGAGATTCCCATCACGTGGAACGAGGCCGCGCAGAAGCTGACCATTGGCGCGCGCCGGGGATCCTTTCCCGGGATGGTCACTGCCCGCGAATTTCGCGTGGTCTGGGTGCGGGAGGGGATAGGAGCCGGATTGCCGGAGACCGAAACGGGGGATGCGACCGTGACCTACACCGGCGCCGCCCTGGAGATAGCGGCGCCCTGAGGCTGCACAAGAATCTCACAGAAGGTAGCGAAGGTAGCCAAGGAGAGGCCTTGGGCCGGGTAGGGCGCGACCGCCTGGCCTGAGCCAAGTCGAAGGGCTGGGCGCGCCTTGGTCGGTGACGGGGAGGAGCCTCACGCCAAGGCGCCAAGCCGCCAAGGGAAATTCACCCGGAGTTTCATAGAAGGTAGCGAAGGCAGCAAAGGAAAGGTAGGGCGCTCTCCTGGCCAGCAGAGCTGGGCGCGTCGGGGCCCCAGAAATTTCACAGAAGGTCGCCGAGGCAGCAGAGGATCGGACGGATAGGGCTCCTTCGTTTCCTTTGCCGCCTTCTGTAGAGGTTCAGATGGATCCGCGCCCATCCGTGTGATCCGCGGAGAATAGATCGGCTGCGGTTTCGGCGCCTCCGCCGGCGGCTCACCGGCAGACGAACAGCCCGTAGCGGAAGCAGCCGGTGCGGTAGGCGAGCCACAGGCGGCAGATGGTGAGCGCGAAAACGCGGTCGCCGCCACCGCCGTCGAACAGAAACTGCCGGTAGCGGCGGCGGGTGAAAAGCCGCAGCACCAAGCGGCGCAGGATGACGCTCCAGGTTTTCGCGACCTGCGGGTTGAGATCCTCGGCGTGCACGTCCGCGAAGCCGGCGGCGTGGAGCACGCCGCGCAGGGCCGCGGCGGTGACCAGCGGCGCCTGCCGGGCCTCCCGGCAGATGGCGTCGAGAAGATGCCGCTGCGACCAGCGAGACACGCGGTCGGCGGCCAGCCAGGTGCAGATGACCACGCGGCCGCCCGGCCGCACGGCGCGGCGCGCCTGCCGGGCGAAGCCGGCCTTGTCCGCCATGTGCTCCAGGCTTTCCAACGACAGCAGCGCGTCGAACGCGCCGTCGGCGAACTCAGCCGCCGCCCAGTCCTGCACGCGGATCTCCACCGAGCCGCGGGGCACGGGAATCTGGTCGGCGTGGCGTTTCTGCGCGGCGGACAGCGTGAAGCCGGTCACATGCGCCCCGTGGGTCTCGGCCGCGAGCCGCGCGGTGCCGCCGTAGCCGCAGCCGACGTCGGCCAGACGCGCGCCCGGCGGCAGGTCGAGCCGGGCCAGCACGCGGCGGCTCATCTGTTCCACGGCGGCGCGCGGCGACTCCCGGCCGGTCAGCCAGAGGCCGTGGTGCACGTGCTCGCCCCAGAGGTCGCGGTAGAAATAGTCGAGCGAGTCGTAGTGGCGGGCGATGGCCTCGGCGGCGGGCGGGGCGGATGGCATGGGCGACAGGTGAGACACGGCCGGGCGGGGGTGGTTGCCCCAGCCGGCAGATCAGGGATAAAGCTTTGCCTCGGTTCGCCAACCTCGTTCCGATGGCGCCATGCCGATTCCCGAACACCTGCGCGCCCGATTCCACCTGCCGGCCGCCCACTGGCTGACGTATATCGTCACCTATTTTATCATCGGCACCGCGATGAACCAGTTGGGGCAGTGGTTGGAGATCGCCCGCTTCACCTACTGGTGGCAGGTGATCACGGTGTATGTGCTCTACATGGTGCCAATCTCGGTGCTGCTGCGCCCGCTGCCGTGGTGGCGGCAGTATCTTTACGGGCTGTTCCCGATGGCGCTGCTCGAGTTCGGCGGCTACACGCTGCACAGCAGCTACGCCTACCCGCACAACCTGCTCGACCGCCTGTTCAGCGAGCAGAACTTCAGCCTCGCGATGGTGCTGTTCTTCGCCGCCTACTTTCCGCTGCTGAATGCGCTGGTGGCGCGCTTGTACCGGCGGTAGGCCGCGGCGGCGGTGGACTTGAACCCGAACGGCGTCGTGAGGCGTGCCATGGAGCGCGCCGGCGCGGCTTGGTTGAGGGTTTGGAATTCTGTGTTCTGGGTCAGCCGTCTGACCACTGACTTCTGTCCGCCGGCCTCTGGCTTCTGGATTCTGGCCTCTGGTTTCTATTCCAGCGCCTGGTAGGCCAGCGCGTGCACTTCGCGGTCGAGGCCCAGGCCGCCGGTCGGGTGCAGTTGCGCCATGAAGATCACGATCAGGTCCTCTTTGGGATCGATCGAGAACGAGGTGAAGAAAAATCCGCCCCAGCTGAATTCGCCCGGCGTGCCCAGCTCCGACAGCGTTCCCTGCGCCCCGCTGATGCCAAAGCCCAGCCCGAAGCCGAGGTCCCCGCCGATTTTCACGCCGCCGAGGTGATCCTCGGTCATCAGCTCGACCGATTTGCGGCTGAGCAGGCGCACGTTGCCCAGCCGGCCGCCGTTGACCATCATCTGGCAGAAGCGGGCGTAATCCATCGCCGTGGAGGTCAGGCCGGCGCCGCCGGAGAAGAGCTTCCGCGGGCCGCGATACGGGTAGTCGGCGGAATACTCGAGGGTCCCTTCATGCAGCGGCGTGTCGGGAAAGCGACTGAGCCCCTTGGCATCGTCGTAGGTGTAAGCGGTGGCGAGGCGCGGCACCTTGTCGGCCGGCAGGTAGAAATACGTGTCCTTCATCCCCAGCGGCTCGAAGATGCGGGTGCGGAAAAACTCGTCCAGCGGCTGGCCGGAGACGACCTCGACCAGGCGCCCGAGCACATCGACCGACAGGCTGTATTCCCAGCGCTCGCCGGGTTGGAACAGCAGCGGCTGGCCGGCCAGGGCCTTGACGCTGTCGGCAATGGTGCCGTCGTACTGCACCAGGCCGCTGGCCACGCGGGCGTCGTCATACTTCTGGCCCAGGTCCGCGTTCCAGTTGTAGGTGAGACCGGAGGTGTGCCGCAGCAGGTCGAGAATCGTGATCTCCCGGGTGGCGGGGACGGGGGAGGGCGCGCCGGTGGCCGGCTTGACCAGCACCCGCGGGTTCTTGAACTCGGGGAGGTACTTGGAGATGGGGTCCTCGAGCAGGAAGCGGCCCTCCTCGTAGAGCATCATGACGGCGAGGCTCGTGATCGGCTTGGTCATCGAGCAGATGCGAAACATCGCATCCGGCTGCATCGGCTTGCCGGCCTCGCGGTCGGCCAGGCCCTGGGCCTTGAACCAGGCCACCTGGCCGTGGCGCAGCACCAGCGTCACCGCGCCGGCGACGCGCTTGTCGTCGATGGCGCCCTGCACGGCCGTGGCGATGCGCTCCAGGCGCGGGGCCGACAGTCCGACGGATTCGGGCGGGGCCGTGGGCAGCTCCTGGGCCACCAGGCGGGCGGCGGTGAGCAGGGCGACAACGAGAATCCAGGTTTTCACTCGGCGGGGCATCGGGGTTTCCACGGCATTCCTCCTTGGGGGCAAGGGTTACAGAACGGGGTCGGGTCCAAAACAAAGGGTTTTTCCGCCGGAAGCAAACGCGGAGGGAAAGGCGAGGGTGCAGAGTCGAAGGTCCAAGGTCGAAGGTCGAAAGGCGGGCGGGCGGAAGGGAGGGCGCCTCACGCCAAGGCGCCAAGCCGCAGAGGAAATTTCTTCGGACATTCTACAGAAGGTAACGAAGGTAACCGAGTGGGAGATGAAGAGAAAACTCTTCGTTCCCTTGGTTGCCTTCTGTGAAGGTTCAGGCGGATCCGCGCCCATCCGTGTAATCCGCGGAGATTGGATCGCCTGCCGCTTTGCCCTTAGCGCCTATCGCTCACCGCCTAGCGCGCGGGCCCGTTGGCGGGAGGCCGCGGCGGGCGGCCGATGTGAGCCGGGGCGTCGTGGGGCAGGGCGTCGTGGCAAAGCTCCAGGATTTCGATGGTGGAAAGCCCGGTCTGGGCCGCCTCGTTGGTGGAGACGGCCGGATCCTCCTCGACCGGGTTGAGCGTGTCCGGACCGCGGAGCGTGCGCGGGTGGGCGATGCCGCCGCCCTCGTTGAGCATGGCCTCGAGGGCTTTTTCCGCGAAGGCCCGGTTTCCCGTGTGCGCGTAGGCGTAGGCCGCCAGCCGCGGTCCGCTCTGGCCGCGCAGGACGTAGCGCCCGTCGGCGCCCTCGATCCCGGTGGTCCGGTCCTGGGTGAGAACCTCCGCCGGCGCCTGCCCGATGCGGCAGTACTGCAGCCAGGCGGTCGCGAAATCCTTGCGCCCGAGCAGCGGCACCAGCTCGAACATGACCTCCCCGCCGCCCTGGATCGTGGCGAGGTTGTAGCTCACCGGCACCTGCCCCTTGGTGACCGGATCGCGCACCGGGGTGAGCCGGCCGGTTTTTATGTCGAAGCCGACGAGCTGCGCGCCGCCGCCCTTGAGCGGGCCGAGGCCGCCGTTGGGCAGGTCCGGGTTGAGCCCGTGCAGGTCGCCCGTCTCGAGCCAGTACGGCATCGCCACGATCGAATCGACGCCGGCGAGGATGCGGTCGCGCCAGCGGGTGTCGCCGGTGCGCTCCCACTCGGTCATCCAGTTGCCGGCGAGCGCAAACCAATCGGGGCCGATGCGGATGTGCGGCCCGACGTCCGGCTCGCCCGGCACCGGCGGCGCGGCCTCGCGCATCGGATCGTATTTCGTGATGGCCACGTCCGCTTCGCGGGCGACCTGGCGCATGATGTCGCCGGTGCGCTCGTCGGTCGTGAGGTAGTAGAAAATCCGCCAGTGCGCCGCCTGGCTGATGCGGACCTCCTTCGCGCCGTCGCCCCACTTGACGACGTTGTGGCGCGAGCCGAGGCCGGCCAGCGGGCCAAGGTGGTAGACGTTCGTCTCACTCGTGTTGCGCGTGTGTGCCTCGGCGAGGCGGAACAGGTCCGCGCGGCCGGTCCGCAGGAAGCTGTACCAGAGCCACAGCGGCGCCCCCAGCTCGGTGTTGTCCCACGCGTGCCCGCCCCAGTCGTAGTGCCACTGGTGCCGCGGCGCGGAATAGGAGTGCATGAAGTCGCCGTACCGCCAGAAGCCGTACCAGTGCCGCTGGTCCACCTGGCGCTCGTAATACGCCAGCACCGAGTCGAGCCCGTCCTCGATGGCCTGCTGGAACGGCGTCGAGCGGTCGACGAGGCTCCACACGCCGAACACGCCGGTCGCATGGAGATACGCCGGGGTGCCGGCGAGCAGCGCGCGCTTCGTGCCCGCCTCCGCCAGCGCGACCGTGGCGGCGCGCGCGGGCAGCGCGGCGGCGGGGAACAGCGTCAGCTCGCTGGTGCGGGCCACGCCGGAGGCGGTGCTGAAACCCGGCTGCACGTCCTCGTAGGAGGCGTTGAGCCCGTGCGCGACGATGTCGTAGTGGCGCAGGTCCATCTCCGGGCCGTCGGGGGACCAGAGCCAGGCGATCAACGTGGCCTCCGGCGAGGCGGCGTGCCGCACCTCGAGCCCGGCGGGACAGGACTGCCAGAAATTCTTCACGCTCACGCCGAGGCCGCCGGTGAGGTCGCCGACGAAGGCGAAGCCGGCCGCGCGCGGGCCCGCGTCGGAGGCCAGCCAGGTGCTCTGCGGGTTGGTGCGCTTGACGATGGTGAAGCCGTCGGGGCCGGGCTGGGAGAGCTTGAAGTCGGTCCAGACCGCGTTCTCCGCGAACTCGCCGCGCCCGGTGAACGGCGCGCCGGTTTCCTGCGCGGCGTTGCCGCCGCCGGGCTGCAACGGCTCGGACCACAGGCCGCCGTCCGCGCCCGCGAAGCGGACATAGCGGTTTTGCGGTCCGTCGCGCAGCGGCACGGCGAACTGCAGGCCCAGGCCGCGGATGAAGTCCTTCTCCTGGTCACCGTCGAAGATGAAAGTGTGGACGAGGCGCACCGCCGGGTCGCCCGTGTAGAAATAGAGGCGGACGGTGAACGGCAGCCATTCGCGGCCGGTCGCCGCCAGCTGGTGCACGCCCTCGATCTTCACCACGGCCCGGACCGGGCCGGCCTGTTCGACGGTGACCTGCTTGACGAGGCTCACGAAGTCGGCGCGCGGCGGCGCGTCCTCGGGATTGGTGGCGGGCCCCGCTTGGAGGATGCCCACGAGCTGCCCGGCGCGCGCCACTTCCCGGCCGTCGATGCTGAGGGAAGCGATGAGATCATGGCCGCTAAGGGGGATGACGCAGGTCAGCGCGCCGGTGTCGACGACCACCGTCTTGCCGTCCTGCGTGACTTTCACCCCGCCGGCGGGTGCGGACGAGGGTCCCGGGGCCAGGGTCAGCTCGCCGGCGGTACCGGCCGGCACGACCGCGGCGCAGCCGCTCCATTTGAGTGAGCCGTCCGGCCAGTAGGCCAGCGGCCACGTCTGGAGCGGCACGGCGTGGCCGGCGGCATCGGCCAGGTTGAACGCGGCGTCGCGCGGCACGGCGCCCGCGGGCCAGGGCACGCCCCAGCTCACGCTCTGGGCGGTGGCGGGCGCGGGTTGATCGAGCCAGTGGAGTTGCACCGGCGCGGCGGCGGCGCGGGCCGGGGGGAGCGCGGCGGCGAGGCTCAGGGACAGGAGGAGGGTGGCGGCCAGCAGCGCCAGGGAGGATTTTGGGGCGGAGATCATGGCGGATTGGGAATACCAAAGCCGGATCGGGTTACGGTTCAACCGGCAATGATTCGGTCAGTTCGAAACGGCGGACGGGCGGATTCTTTG
>CAZAFS010000062.1:0-12399 GCA_964484165.1 uncultured Opitutaceae bacterium
CCTCGCCGGCGCGCATGAATCCATGGCCCGCGCCGTCGTAGATCACCGGCTCGTAGGACTTGCCCGCGGCCTTCATCAGCTCCGTGCTCTTGGGCACGGTCGCGCTCACCCGCGCGTCGTTGCCGGCGTAAAAGCCGTACACTGGGCACGCGATCCGGGCGACCTCCTCCGGCTGGGTCGGGCCGGGCCCGTAAAACACAAACGCCGCCTTCAGCTTCGGGTTGTTGGTCGCGTAACGGAACGTCTGGCCCCCACCCCAGCAAAATCCGGCCACCGCCAGTTCGCCGTTGCACGAGGGCAGCGTGGTCAAGTAGGCGGCCGCGGCGTTCAGGTCCGCGGTGATCTGGTCCGGCGGCAGTTTGCCGATCGCTTTGACGACCGCGTCGACGCCGGGAAACTCGCCGGTGCCGCCGCCGTTCGGTCCGGCGCCGGAGAGCAGGTCGGGCGCGATGGCGATGAACCCATGCTCGGCCAACTGATCGGTCACGCTGCGCGCCCAGTCGCTCAGCCCGAAGATCTCATGGATGACGAGCACGGCGGGCGCCCGGCCCGACACCTCGGGAAAGGTGACGAAGCAGCTGACCTGGCGGTCGCCGGATTTGACCGTCACCCACTCCCGGTGCCGGGGGGAGTGGGCGAGACGGGACGTCACCGCGGCCGACTGGCCGAAGGCGACCGTCGCGGAGAGCACGAACAGCGCCAAGGAGGATTTCATGGGGGCCAAATGCATCGCCCACAAGAAAGCCACCCGTGGCCAGGGTTCAAATCGGCGGCGGCGATTCAGCCGGCACGCAGGCCGGCCTGGTCAACCGACCTTGGGCAGGTGCTTCAGGGCCTCGGCGATCTTCTCCTCGGGATGCTCGTAGTCCTCGAGCTTGCCGGCGAGATGGTCGTCGTAGGCCGACATGTCGAAATGGCCGTGGCCGCTGTAGTTGAAGACAATGCACTTGCCGTCGTCCTTGCGCGCCTCGTCGATGGCGGCCCGGATCGCATGGGAGGTCTCGGGCGCCGGGATGAACCCTTCGGTGCGGGCGAACTGCAGGGCGCCCTCGAATACGGCGTTCTGGGTGTAGGCCTTCGCCTCGATGAGCTTGAGATTCGCGAGGTGGGCGACGATCGGGGCGGTGCCGTGGTACCGCAGGCCGCCGGCATGAATGCCTTCCGGCACAAAGGTGTGCCCGAGGGTGAACATCTTGACCAGCGGTGCGAGCTTCGCGGTGTCGCCGTAATCGTAGGCGTAGAGGCCCTTGGTGAGGGACGGGCAGGCGGAGGGCTCCACCGCGATGATGCGCAGCCGGGGATCCGCGAGCTTGTCCGGCAGGAACGGCAGGCTAAACCCGCCGAAGTTGCTGCCGCCGCCGACGCAGGCGATGAGCACGTCGGGCTTCTCGCCGATGAGCTCGAGCTGCCGCTTCGTCTCCAGCCCGATGACCGTCTGGTGCATCAGGACGTGGTTGAGCACGCTGCCGAGGGAATACTTGGTGTCCTCGTGCGAGGCGGCGTCCTCCACCGCCTCGGAAATGGCGATGCCGAGGCTGCCCGGCGACTTCGGATTTTCGGCGAGGATGCCGCGGCCGGCCTTGGTGTGGCGCGAGGGCGAAGGGAATACCTTGCCGCCCCAGATGTGCATGAGCGAACGGCGGTAGGGTTTTTGGTGATAACTGGACTTCACCATGTAGATCGTGCACTCGAGACCGAAAACCTGGCAGGCAAACGCGAGGGCCGAGCCCCACTGGCCGGCGCCGGTTTCCGTGGTCAGGCGGCGCACGCCGGCCAGCTTGTTGTAGTATGCTTGGGCGATCGCGGTGTTCGGCTTGTGGCTGCCGGCGGGACTGACGCTTTCGTTCTTGAAATAAATCCGGCAGGACGTCTTGAGCGCCCGCTCGAGGCGGGTGGCGCGCACGAGCGGCGTCGGGCGCCAGATCTTGTAGAGTTCGCGGACTTCCGCCGGGATTGGAATCCAGCGGGTGGGGCTCATCTCCTGCTCGATGAGCGCCATGGGGAACAGCGGTGCCAGGTCGCCCGGCGTGAGCGGCTGGCCGGTGCCGGGGTGCAGCGGCGGCGGGAGCGGCTTGGGCAGATCGGGGAGGACGTTGTACCAAGACGCAGGGATATCGGTGAGGGGCAGATTGACGCGTTCCTTGTCCATAGGCGTAGATCAACACCGCTAGGGGATCGCGCCCCCCGAGGCCATACTTTTTCCGCGGCGGATTTTGGCTCGTCGCCCCGGCGGCCGGCGCATCAATCTTCGTCGGGCCGGATCCCGGCCGCGGTCCAACCTCGTCTCGTATCGTCACCATGAGAATCTCGCTGCCCCTGCTTGCCATGCTCTGGCTCTCCCCGCTCCTCGCCGCGGCCGACAATGCCCCGGTCGTCCCGCTCTGGCCCGACGGTGCGCCGGGCACTCCGCCCGGCACCAGCGAAACCGAAGTCTATGTGCCCGCCACGTCGGAGCGCAATTACAGCCAGCTCTCCCGGATTCATCATCCCTCGCTCACGGTTTATCTCCCGCCCAAGGAGATCACCACGGGCGCAGCGGTCATCATCTGTCCCGGCGGCGCCCACCGTTTCCTCGCCATCGATCATGAAGGCTATGACATCGCCCAGGGGCTCAATCGCATCGGCGTGGCGGGCTTCGTGCTCAAGTACCGGCTGGCCCACACCGCCGGCTTTCCCTACACCGTCGAGACTTCGGTGGGCGATGCCCTGCGCGCCATCCGCGTGGTGCGCCGCCGGGCGGCGGAATGGAACCTCGATCCCGGGCGCGTCGGCATCATGGGCTTCTCCGCCGGCGGCGAGGTGGCGGCGCTGGCCAGCGTACGCGGCGGAGCGCCGGATCCAACCGCCGCGGATCCGATGGACCGGCCGGACTCCCGCCCGGATTTCCAGGTTCTCGTCTACCCCGGCGGCGATTTGGTCCGCAATCTGCAAGTGCCGCCGCAGGCGCCGCCGGCCTTTCTCACCTGCGCCTTCGACGACAACGTGGCGAACACCCTGCTCGCCCGGCTCTACCTCAAGTTTCGCGAGGCGGGTGTTCCGGCCGAGCTGCACATCTACGCGCGCGGCGGCCACGGCTTCGGCATGCGGCCCGGCTCGCTGCCCGAGGCCACGTGGAACGAGCGGCTGAAAGACTGGATGGCCGACCTCAAGCTGCTGACAAAAGAGTGAACCGCGACCGCCCGCTCGCCGGCCCGCCGCGGACCGGGCCCTGACCGTTTGCCGCCGGCTTGGGCCACCCCGAAACGATGCGGAGGCTTCAGGCCGTCGCCCGGCCATTGCAGGGGGGCGCCACGGCGACAGAGAGTCCCTGGAAATCGCGCAGCTTGTGCTTCGGCACAGCTGCTCTTATGGGCGATAAAGGTTGAACCGGGGGTGAGCGCTGGTCATCTTCGCTCGCAACCAGGATATCGACCGCTGCCTTCTTAGTCTGCATCGTCAACCCCAAGAATAGAGGCGAACATTAGCTAGCGTTATCAAGAAACCCCGCAGAACCCGTGGCTAGGTTTTGCGCGTCAGCGGCCCGGATTCTCCTTGATAATTGCCCCAAGATTGCCCGCCCGCGGCTGCACCAGCCCCATGAGATCCATCGAGGAAACCATCGAAGTTTATGTGGGAGAGGATGGCGACGTCTGCATCGCCCACGTCGACATGAGCGAAGACTGTTACGTCGCCATCGCGCCCGAACAGGTCGATACGTTGATTGCCTGGCTCAAGCAGAAGCAGGCCGAGGCGATCAAGCACCGCCAGTCCCTGTCCACTCAGCCATAAGCCAGTCCACCCGCGACGCGGTGCCGCCTGGCGCGGCAACGCGACGCCACAAGAAACTCCACTGGCGGAGCAACCGTTGTTTTTGGGGTGGGTTGAAGTACCGGGTTCATGCAACAAAAGGCTCGGAACCGGTCCGGCTGGTCCCGAGTCTCATCAGGGCAGTTCGATTCGAAGATCATACCATGAAGCGACGGAATCTGGTGGCGCTGTGCGCCCTGCTGGTCACGGCGGGGACGGCCGCCCGCGCGGAAGACGCGCGCTTCTCGCAAACGCTCACGACCGCCGAGTGGACGGCCACGGGTCTTGAGAAGCTGTCCCCCGACCAGCGGGCCGTGCTGGATGCGTTGATCCGCCGCGACGAGAAGATCTACGCGGTGCGCGACGACGCCCACCCGGCGCCAGCGCGTTTTTCCCAACGACTTTCGCCGGCGGAATGCAGGAGCGCCGGCCTCGGACTCCTGAATGATGCCGAACTGATTCATCTCGACACGGCGGTGGACCATTACGAATCCGGTAATCCGCCCGCTTTGGCGTCCGGGCCGGCCCGCTCCGCCTGGAGGCCGGAGCTCAGGGGTCCGGCCCCCGAGATCCATGGCATGATCTCGTTCACCTACGGCACGGGCCGCGGGGGCTACCATTCGATGGGCGGGGCCATGGCGGTGAGCGTGGACGATCCGGCGCACGGCTTTTCGCTGCTGGTGGGCTATGGCGAGTCCCGCAGCAGAGTTCCCTTCGGCGGATGGGGCTACGACCGGCGCCTCCGCCCCGGCTATCTCCTCGATCCCCCGCCGCCGCTTTTCCCCTAGCCCGCCGGAGCAAGCGTAGATGGAGCCGGATCGCGGCACATGCCGACTTCGGGCGCAGCCGATTCCGCGGCTCAACGCAAACCTTGTACTGGGCGCTGCACCGCAGCGCCCGCCACACCTCGCGCTCTTCCGCCCCGCCCTCGCATCAGTATGGCTGCTTCGAGCATTGCGATTTCAGAATAACCTTCCGAGCGGTTTTCGGTTTCCTTGTCGCCAGCCGCCGGCGTCGGCAGACTTGCCCGCTGTTCTCCCGGCGAATGTCTCCATCCCCTCTGCCACCGGACCCGCCCGACGGCCCAGACCACGCGGCCACCCCGCGCCCCGGGGTGTCGCGGCGGGACTTTCTGAAGGGTCTCGGCACGACCGCCATCACCGCCGCGGCGCTGAGCGCGCGCGGTGTGGCGCAGGAGTTGGAGCAGACCAACGCCGAAAAGGCTCACGGCCCCGGCCCGGAGCCGGTGACCCTCTCGATCAACCGCGAGAAGAAGACCTTTTCACTCGAGCCGCGTACGACCCTGCTGGAGGCGTTGCGCGACCACGCCGGACTGACCGGCGCCAAGGAGACGTGCGACCGCGCCACCTGCGGTGCGTGCACCGTGCTGCTCGGCGATCTGCCGGTGTACGCGTGCTCCCTGCTGGCGATTGAAGCACAGGACAGGGAAATCACCACCATCGAAGGCCTCGCCGCGACCGGCGAACTCACGAAGCTGCAGCAGGCGTTGGTGGACAAAGACGGTCTGCAATGCGGCTACTGCACGCCCGGCGTCGTGATAAGCCTCACCGCGCTGCTGCGCCGGAACCCGCACCCGACCGAGGCCGAAGTGCGCAAAGCCTGCGCCGGCAACCTGTGCCGCTGCGGCTCGTACCCGCGGATCTTCGCGGCCGCCCTGGCGGCGACGGGCGCCGAGCCGGCAGCGAAGCTTGCCGTCATCCCCCTGCACGACCATGCCGTGGCCTAAGCAAGGCAAATATCTCGGTCAGCCCACCCGGCGCCTCGACGGCCCGGCCAAGGTGACCGGACGCGCGAAGTACACAACCGACCGGGTCCCGGCCGGGGTGCTTTTTGGCGCCATCTTTCGCTCCCGCTGGCCCGCGGCGCGCATCCGCTCGATCAACCTGGAAAAAGCCAAAGCCGCGCCGGGCATCAAGGCCGCCCTGCGCGTCCGGGAGGGCGAGCACGTGGTCCGTTTCTACGGCGAAGAACTGGCGGCGCTCGCCGGCGTGAGCCGGCAGGCCGTGCTCGATGCGCTGGACATGATCGAGGTCGACGCGACTCCCCTCCCCTTTACGGTGAACGAACTCGAGGCGATCCAGCCGGACGCGCCGCGGGTCGTGGCCGAGCGGCCCAATCTCGGCCCGGCCGAAACCGAAGCGACCGGAGACGTCGACGCGGCGTTCGCGCAGGCCGCGGCGGTGGTCGAGGGCATGTTCAGCACCCAGGTGGAAATCCACCACCCGCTCGAGCCGCACGGCGATGTCGTCGCACCGGACGGCGACGAATACACAGTGTGGACTTCGACGCAGGGTGTCTTCGACACGCGCAACGACCTCGCCCAGACTCTCGGCGTGCCGCAGAACAAGGTGCGGGTGATCTGCGAGCACATGGGCGGGGGCTTCGGCTCGAAGATCGAGCACTGGACCAACCGCATCATTTGCGCCCGGCTGGCGCAGGCCGCCGGCGCCCCGGTGAAACTGATCCTCACCCGCTTCGAGCAGGCGCTGTCGGTGGGCAACCGGCCCTCGTCCTTCCAGAAGCTCAAGCTCGCGGCCGACCGCGACGGCAAGCTGACGGCCTTTGAGATGGTGCTGTTTGGCACCCCGGGTCATGCCGCAGGACCGGCGGACGCTGGCGGCGGCGTCACCTTTGTGCCCGCGCCCTATATCTACCCCGCGCCGAACACGCGGGTGAAGAAATCCAAGGTCGCCGTAAACGCGGGGCTGGCGACCTGGATGCGGGCTCCGGGTCATCCCGTGGCGTCATTCGCGATGGAGGGCATCCTCGACGAACTCGCGGTCAAGCTGGGCCTGGATCCGGTGGAGATCCGGCTCAAGAATGATCCGCACCCGATCCGGCGGCGCGAATACCAGCTCGGCGTCGAAAAGTTTGGCTGGAAGGACCGCTACCGGAAACCGGGTTCGTCGCCCGGTCCCATCAAGGTGGGCGTGGGTTGCGCCGGCGCCGGCTGGATGAGTGGCGGCGAAGGCACCCAGGCCGAGGTGCAGGTGAACCCGGACGGCACCGTCGAGGTGCGGTGCGGCACCCAGGATCTCGGCACCGGCTCGCGCACGGTGGTCGCGGTCGTCGCCGCGGAAATGCTCGGCCTCGATCCAGCCGGGATCACGGTGCGGGTCGGCGACACGCGCCTGCCACCCTCCGGGCTCAGCGGCGGCAGCACGACCACCGCCTCGGTGGCACCGGCCATCTACGACGCCTGTGAAAACACCCTGGCGGAATTGCGGAAGCTCAGCGGCCTCGAGGATCCGCGCGGCGCGCGCTGGCTGGAAGCCTGCGGCAAAATCGGCCCCCACCCGCTCGTGGTGGCGGGGCGGTGGCACGAGGGCCTGTCCACCGGCGGCGCGGGCGGCGTGCAGTTCGCCGAGGTGGAGGTCGACACCGACACCGGCTTCGTCAAGGTCCGCCGGATCCTGTGCGTGCAGGACTGCGGCACCGTGGTGAACAAGCTCACGTGCGAAAGCCAGCTCAACGGCGGCATCATCATGGGCATCGGCTACGCGCTCTATGAACAGCGCGTCATGGACCGCCAGAGCGGGGTCGTGCTCAACCCGAATTTCGAAACCTACAAGCTGCCCGGCGCGGCCGACATGCCGGAGATCGAGATCATCCTGCTCGACATGCCGGAGCGCGGCGTCATCGGCGTGGGCGAGCCCGCCACGGTCCCGACGGCGGCCGCCATCGCCAACGCCGTGGCCAACGCGCTGGGGGTGCGAATGGCGAGCCTGCCCATCACGCCCGACAAGGTTCTCGCCGGCCTCGGGCGTCTGCCCAAGACGGCCGGAGACGCCGCCCCACGTCCGGACCTGACCGCGGCATTCATGCGGGTTGCGGTGGCGCCGACGATTCCCGCCGGGCCCCGGCCCAGCGGCCGCCCGAAAAGGGCCTACACATGAAACCTTTCGCCTACGTCACCGCCCGGACGCCGGAATCCGCGGTCAGTCTCGTCCGCGACCGCGGCCGGTTCATCGCCGGCGGCATCGATCTGCTCGGCGAGCTCAAGGAACACATCGCCGAGCCCGGGACGCTGGTGAACGTGAAGGCGTTGCCCGGTACGCAGGAGATGAAGCGCACCGGCGACAAATGGGTGATCGGTGCCAACGTCACGCTGGCCGCGCTGGCCGCGCACGCCGACCTGCGCCGCGCGTTGCCCGGCCTGGCCCGGGCGGCCGACGACGTCGGCTCGCCCCAGATGCGCAACGTCGCGACCGTGGGTGGCAACCTGGCCCAGCATTCGCGCTGCTGGTATTACCGGCACCGCGATGTCCGTTGCCTCAAGAAAGGCGGGGCGACCTGCTATGCCCGCGACGGCGAGAACAAATACCACAGCCTCTTCAGCAACGCCACGTGCCTCAGCCCGGTCGTGTCCAATCTCGCGACCGTGCTCACGGCGCTGGACGCCCGCGTGCTGGTGCAACGCAGTCCGAAGCCGGAACTACTCACCATGGCCCAGCTCTACGCCTCGGCTTGGGAGAACCCGCGGGCGCACAATTCCCTCCGGCCCGCCGACCTGATCCTGCAGGTCGAGATCCCGGCAGACCCCGGCGGTCGCAGCGTCTATCTGCAGCTGGCCGAAAAAAGCGATTTCGACTGGGCGCTGGTGAGCTGCGCCGCAGCGGCTCAAGTCGACGGCAAAACCCTGCGCCGCGCCCGCGTGGTGCTCGGTGCGGTGGCGCCGGTGCCATGGCAGGTCGACGAAGCCAGCGTGCTCCTTGAAGGCAAAGAGCTAACCGACGTCCTGGCCGCGCAAGCCGCTGATCTCATTCTGCGCGACGCCGAACCCCTGGCGCACAACGCCTACAAGGTGCCGCTCGCCCACGCGCTCATTCGCCGCGCGTTGGGGAAGCTGCTGGACTAGATCGAATCGCGGCAACGCGCCGGCGTCGACACTGCCGCGGCGTCCCCGCAACCCGGGCCGCCTCGTGCTGCCCGCGGGCTTCCCGGCTTTCAAGAAAAAGGCGGCTGCGAAATCGCAGCCGCCTTGAATGGCTGAAGCCGTCGGCAAACCGTCGACTTAGAATTCCAGTTTCGCGCCGACCTGGAGCTGCCAGCGCGAGAGGTCGGTGAAGGGCGGCTGGCCGCTGACTGAGTTGGGATTCCACGTATACGTGTACAGCCCGGTCGTGGAGCTGTAAGAGGAGGTGACTCCGGTGCTGCGGTTGTAGCCGTTGAAGCCCGTAGCAAAGTCGAGGCCGGTGACCGCACCCCACCGGTCGTTCAGCAGGTTGGCGAAGTTCAGGCAATCGAGGTAAATGCTCATCCGCATCCCGTGAGAGTGCGGGAGGGGGATGCGCTGCTCGATATGCAGGTCAACGGTCTGCTGTTCCGGGTTGAAGGAGGTGTTCGGCTTCGCGATCGTCCCCATGT
Organism: uncultured Opitutaceae bacterium; assembly: GCA_964484165.1. Taxonomy (GTDB): domain Bacteria; phylum Verrucomicrobiota; class Verrucomicrobiia; order Opitutales; family Opitutaceae; genus Fen-1467. The sequence continues at coordinate 9,175 of CAZAFS010000062.1, forward strand.
GCATCTTCAGATCCGTGCCGCCCAGCCAAGCGAAGAAGGCGTCACGGGCAACCGCGGCCGAGGCAAAAGAGCCGGCGGCCCAGACGACCCGAGGGTCGCTCGCATTGGAGGGTATATAGAAGGCGTCATTGCCCGTGGTGCCGTCGCCGTTGGCGTCGTTCTGGAAGATCCAGCTATAGGCGTGACCCGTCTGCAGCCGGAAGGTGGCGGTGATCCTGGTCTCCGCGCCTTCCCGGTTGAAGAAGTTGAATTCCCGAGTGGCCCTCACGACCATCCGATTGGGGATGTTGTATTGCGAGTTCACCGCCGCCCCTGCGTTGGGGTTGATCGTCGCCCGGTAGTTGAAGTTCGAGGTCGCGACCGACGAGGTCAGGGGCTGGACTTCCGTGGCGTGGGTGTGGGTGAAATAGGCGGAGAACGCCCAGTGGTCTTTCATCGGGCGCATCACGCCAAAGGTGTAGGCCTGCGAGCCGCCCTCACCGGTGTTCACCAGATCGAGCACATTGGAGAAGTTGGAGTAGATCTTCCCGCTATACTGAATGCGCCCATCCGGCAGCGTGCCGACCGGATTGATATTGATGTTCCGGTAATCGATGCCCTTCACCACCTTGATGTAGTTGGCTTCGGCCGTCGCCACGAGGCCCCACCACGGGAGGGTGTGATCGATGCCGAAATTGCCCTTCCATGACGTCGGAGTCTTGAAATTCGGATCGGTGACGTTGATGGTCGCCACCGGCGTGGCGGGCGGGGGCAGCGTCTGCACGTAGGTGGGATTGGGACTGAACGCCGGCTGCGTCAACTGGGTGATCGGGGCATTGGTGGTGCTCGCGGCGCTGCTGCCGTAGCTGACGGTGTTCAGCACGCCCGCAGTCTGGTAGGAGTTGGCCACCCAGACGGCAGGATTGGTGCCTTGGAAGAGACCGACACCACCACGAATCTGCGTCTTGCGCCCGCCCAGCAATCCGGCCAGGACCGATTTCGGCAGGGTGTAGTTGATGCCCAACCGCGGCGCGAGGTTGGAGTTGCCAGTGGCGGTCGTGTTGTTGCGGAAGCCAAAGGCATTGTAGAAGTTCCCATTGAACGGCGGCTTTCCCGGAAACCACGGGTAGTCGTACCGCAGACCGGCGGTCACCGTCAGGTTCATGTTCGGCCGCCAGGTATCCTGGAGGATCAAGCCGAAGTCGGTCATGGAATACTCCGCATAACCCTGTTGGAGGGTGTAACCGGGCGTGGCCTGCTGATATTGGAGAAAATTCGGAGTGCCCGCGGCAAACGCGGCCGGACTGGCGAACGCCCAGCGGCCGTAATAATACTGGACGAATTTGTCGTCGTACTGGTTCTTGTCGCTGTCTCCACCAAACTTCAATGTATGGCTGCCGAGGGAGTACTCAGCGTACAGCTGGCCGTGGTAGTTCTTGGTGAAGAGGTTGTTCAGCTGGTAGGAGTAGTTGGTGCCCATATCAAGCTGACCCAAGATCGTGGCGCCGGTGTCGATCCGCGTGCCGGTGACGCCGTTGACATAGATCTCGGCGAAGGGCGCACCATACGGAGCGGCCGTGCCGTTGTATTTGCTGTACTGCATCGCGGCCTCGGTGCGGAAGTTCGGCGTCCACTGGCTGTTGAGCTGCACGTTATAAACGTCATTGATGCGTTGGGCCTGGTACCAGTGATTGCTCAGCGACGTGTAGGTGGAGCCGTTGAAATCGGCAAAGTTGGGCGTGGCACTGTCGGTCCGCCGGTAGGTGAGCGAGGCGCGCTGCTTCTCACTGATATTCCAGTCGAGCTTGGCGACATAGGTCTTCTGTTTCGCGATGGTATTGGTCGCCGCGTTGGTGCCCGCATCATAACCATCGGCTTTGGCCGTGGCGATGATCTGCGCGATCACGTCCGCGTTGGGTGAAAAATTCTGGCCGGGCGCGGCCTGCACCCGTTTGAAATCCTCCCAACCGAGGAAGAAGAAGAGCTTGTTCCGGAGGATGGGGCCGCTGAAGGTGGCGCCCTGGGTGCGCTCCTGCAGTTGGTCGTGCTGGAGATTCACGGGATTCTTGCCGCGCAGGCTCTTGCCCGTGTAGTAACCGTAGACCGAGCCGTGGAATTCATTCGTGCCGCTCTTGATGACGGCGTTGATCAGGGCCCCGGTGAACGCGGTAAATCTCACGTCGTAGGGGCTGAGGTCGATGGTTAACGAGGACAGGAAATTCAACGGCACGGGGCTGCGGAGGGAGGCGAAGCCGTTGGCGTTGAGGCCGAAGGGGTCGTTGGCCTGCACACCGTCGATCAGGAACGAATTGAAGCGACTGTTCTGGCCCTGCGTCGAGACGGAGAACTCGATCTGGGTCGTGTTCTCGGTCAAAGAGAGGCGCGAATCAAGGTTGGCGATGTCCTGCACATCCCGTCGCACGCTCGCGACGTCTTCGATCTCCTGGGAATTGAAGGTCGTGCTCGTGCTCATCTTGGCCGCGTCGAACGTGGTGTCCCTGGTTCCGGCGACGACAAAGGCCTCCATCTTCACCACCTCGGTGGTCAGCACGAAGTTGAGCGTCTGGTCCTGGTTGAGGGAGAGGTAAACATCCTTCTGCGTCTGGGGCTGAAACTCCTTCGTCTCCACCGACACGGTATAGGGGCCGCCCACGAGCAGGCCGGAAAGGGTGAACTGGCCATTCGGGCGCGTCGTGGTCATGGCCCGTGTGCCGGACGGCTCATGCAGGACGGCAACGATGGCGCCACCGACTGCTTTGCCCGATTTGTCGGTGACGAAACCGTTGATGCCCGACGTCGTGACGCCTTGGGCGAATGCGGAGGTGCCGAGCGCAATGGCAAGCGCGGCGACTCCCGCGATGCGGAGGTATTGCAGGATTGATTTTTGCATGGTGTTTGGAGCCGGAGCTCGAGATGTAAGGAACACGGACCATCAGCGCCTGAAGCGCCGCGATGTCGTTGTTGCGGGGGAGCGAAGTCCGCAAAAATCCGCAAGTCAAGTACCCAAAATTCACCACAGGCGCACTCCAGGCGGATTTTGCCGGACCGTAACACTGCCGGCGCCGGGCCATTCGCGCGGGCGGGCCTGGCGCCGGGTCAAACCGCGCAGAAATGGCAAGGCCCGAGGCTCCTGTTCGGAGCACTCGGGCCATGACCCGGCAACGACCTACTCTCGCGGGACCTATCGTCCTACTACCATTGGCGGCTGAGGGCTTAACGGCCGTGTTCGGGATGGGAACGGGTGGG
>CAZAFS010000063.1:0-10999 GCA_964484165.1 uncultured Opitutaceae bacterium
TTCATCTGCTCGGCGCGTTCCTCGGCGTCTGCCTGACGCACAATTACGCGATCTTCTCCGCCACCTCCGCCCACCGGCGCGAGCCGCCGCCCATCTCCGTCCGCCTCTCGGCCCTGACGACCATGGCGTCGTTCGGCGTGCTGGCCCTGAGCGGGATTCCGGTGGTGCGCGCGCTGGGCGGCACGGTAGCCTTGATGGTGCTGGCGGCCTTGCTGGTGATCGAGTTCGAGCATTTCGCGCCGCCGCCCGCCGCCGAGCCATCCCCCGCCCCCCCATGAGCCGCGAACTGCTCAACGCCTGGACGCGCACCGTGCGCCAATCTGGTTCCGTGCCGGCGGTGACCGACGCCGCGACCGGCCGCATGACGACCTTCCGGGAACTCGAGGCCGGGGCGCAGGTCTGGCTCGCCGCGCACGGGGATTCCGCGCCCCGGCTGCGGGGACACGCGGTGGTGTTTGCGGCGCCAAACGGCGCCGGCTGGCTGGAGTTATTTCTCGCGCTGCTGCACGCCGGCGCGGTCGCCGTCCCACTCGATCCGGGCGAGCCCGCGACCGCGCAACGCGCCATCGCCGGCGCCATCCGCGCCGGTTTTCATTGGGACGGCGCGCAGCTGCAGCCGCTCGCCCCGGCCCGCCGGTTCCGCGGCGGAGCCGTCTGCCTTATCAAGCTCACCTCCGGCAGCACGGGCCGGCCGCGGCCGTTGCCGTTCACGGAGGACCAGATGCTGGCCGATGGCCGGCAGGTGACCGCGACCATGGGCATCACCCGGCGCGACGTTAATTACGCGATCATTCCGCTCGGCCATTCATACGGACTCGGCAATCTCACCATTCCCCTGGTGGCGCAGGGAATCCCGATCGTCGCCGGCTCCGGGCCGCTGCCGCATGTCATCGCCGGCGACTTTGCCCGCTGGCGTCCGACGGTGTTGGCCGGCGTGCCGCCGATCTTCCGCGGTCTGGCGGCGTCCGAGATCGATCCGGCCGCGCTAGCCAGCCTGCGCCTGCCGATCTCCGCGGGGGCGCCGCTGCCCCCCGCGGTGGCCCAGGCGTTCGCCGCCCGCTTTGGCCGGCGCATCCATGGCTTCTACGGCTCGAGCGAAACCGGCGGCATTTCCTATGATCGCACGGGAGCCGCCACCCTCTCCGGACGAGGTGTGGGCCAGGCGCTGCGCGGCGTGCGGCTGCGAGCGTTGCCCGGGCGGCGGCTGCTCGTCCGCAGCCCGGCGGTCTTCACGCTGGGGAACCGGCGCCGCGCGGGCCGGCTGGGTTGCTGGATTCCCCCCGATCTGGCCACGATGGACCCACGCGGCCGGGTCGCGCTTCTCGGCCGCCGCGGCACGGTGGTCAAGATTGCCGGCCGCCGGGTGAATCTGGCCGAGATCGCCGCGCGGCTGCGGCGCCTTCCCGGGGTGCGCGATGTCTGGGTCGGCCTGGGGCCCGAAACGGAGCCCGTGCTCGGCGCCGCGCTCGCCACCGATCTGCCGCTGGCGGCGGTCAAGGCGGCGCTGCGGGCCGACACGGCGCCGTGGAAGATGCCGAGACACTGGCTCCTGTTGGGTGAATTCCCCCTCACCGCGCGCGGCAAGACTGACACCGGGGCCCTGCGCCAAGGGGTGTTCGGCTGACGGTCCCGCGGATCTTCGTCGCCCGGTGAGAACTCGAGAGTAAAATCTTGCCCGCCCCTCTGGGCGAGGTTGTTATCGCGACATGGGGCCTGTCGCGGCTTTCGGCTTCTCCCGCTGTTTCCGCATGTTACCACTGGCAGCCACCACCACCACGTCCCTTGCGAGCTGAATGTCTTCCTCTGTTTCTGCCCACTTGAAATCATCCGCCTGCCGGGTGGCGTTCGGCGGATCGACCGCCTGCACCTCGGGCGAGGATCCCCCGGCACTGCGCGTGGCGCTGGAACGACTGGCGGGCGACGATCAGGAGACGCTATTGGCGGAGGCGGGCGCGGCGACGATGAGGGACGGGGTGTGGCTTTTTCGCGGACCTGATCTGTGCGGCGGCTTCGGGCTGGCCCGTCCCGACCTTGATCTGGAAGCGGCGACGGAGGACCTCTATCGGCGGCTGTTTGCGGCCACCGACGGCCTGCACCTGCACCGAATCTGGAACTACGTGCCGCACATCAACCGCCTGGAGACCAGGCTGGAGAATTACCGCCTTTTCTGCCGCGCGCGCTCCCTCGCCTTCGAGACGCGCCTGGGGAAGGACTTCAAGGCGCTGCTGCCCGCGAGCTCGGCGGTGGGAGCCGCCGCCGGCCCGCTGGCGGTGGCATTTGTCGCCGGTTCCACGCCCGGCCGGCATTTCGAGAATCCCGCCCAGGTTCCGGCCTTCGACTATCCGGCGGAGCATGGCCCGCGTCCCCCCAGCTTTTCCCGCGCCACGCGGGCCGACACCGGCACGGCGACCCACGTGTTCATTTCCGGCACAGCGGCCATCCGCGGGCACGCCACGGTGGCGCCCGGAGAGCTCGAGCCCCAGCTGGAATGCACCCTCGACAACCTGCGACTGATCAGTGCGGCCGCGGGCGCCGGGCCGGCCCTCGGCGCCGACGGCGCGTGGGAGCGCCGGTTCAAGGTCTATTTGCGCCATCCGGACGATCTCCGCCGAGTGGTCTCCCGGCTCGAATCCGGGCTGCTGCGCCCGCCCGACCACGTCGTATACCTGCACGCCGACGTCTGCCGCGCCGAACTGGTGGTCGAGATCGAGGCTTCGCTGGTTCACCGGAGCTCCTCGCCAACAGCCGAGTGACGCCGGTCGATCCCTGCGGGGCGCCTTGGCCGGCCTCATTTCTTCAAGCCACCCGCAATCTCAGTCTGGACCGAAGGCACGGGTTTCAGTCGCGGAGCCCTGAGTCCCGGACGCCCGTCCTATCCGGTCCACTCGCTTTCGTCGCCGGAAAAGCAGGTGTAGCAGGCTGCAGCCAGGCTCCAAGGCACGACCCGAAATATGGCAAACATGATCCGCCAAGCTTGACGAATGCCGCAGGCAGATCAACGAATGCAACGCGGACGAGGTCTCCGCTTGCAACAGTCTGCGACCGCGTCTGATTTTCCAGCAAGACTGACCCCTATGGACTGTGTGCCTCCAGTCCGGCTCATGACGCGACGGACCTTCCTGCGCGCGTCCTCGGCGACCCTGTTGGCCGCTCCCCTGATCCGGTGGCCGCCTTTTTGGGAATCATCCCACCGCTATTTCACCGATTCCGAGGCGGCGACGGTCAATGCCCTGTGCGAACGAATCATCCCGGCGGACGAGGATCCCGGGGCCACCTGGGCGGGTGTGATCGAATTCATCGATCGCAAGCTCGTCGGTTATCATCGTCGTTATCAATCGCTCTATCGGGTTGGCCTCACGGGGGTGAACGAGTCCTGTGTCACCTTGTTCAACAAGGAGTTTATCGACCTGCCCAATGCGCAGCAGGATGAGCTGCTCCGCAAACTCGAATCGAATCAGGCACCCGGGGCGGTGTGGAGCAAGGTTTCGGCCCGCGATTTCTTCAACCGGTTGGTCGAACACACCCTGGAGGGCTTTTACGGCGGCCCGCGTCATGGCGGGAACCGCGAGGCGGTGAGCTGGCACATGCTGGGCTTGCCCACGCCGCCCGTGCGCAGCCGCCGACCGCTCAGCGCCAACTGGAATGACGCCACCACCTCCGCGCCGTCCAGCCCATGAGCCTCAAACACGTCAATGCCGTGATCATCGGCTCGGGCGCCGGCGGCGGGGTGGTGGCCAAGGAACTGGCAGAAGCGGGCCTGGACGTGGTCGTGCTGGAGCGCGGCCGCTGGGTGACGCCGGACGAGGAGCGCAAAGACGACCTGAGAAACCAGCGGACCACCGCCCTGGGCGTCCCGTACGGGCCGGACGAGGAAAAGGAACCGCGGGTGTTTGTTGATCCCCAGGGTCACGCCGAAGTCGTCTGGCCGGCGGACGGAGCCTACAACAACAATGCGGCCTGCGTCGGGGGCGGAACGGTGAGCTACGGCGCGATGGCCTGGCGCTACATGGCCCAGGATTTCCGCATGAAATCCCTCTACGGCGCTCCGGCCGGAAGCACGCTCGAGGATTGGCCCATCACCTACGATGACCTGGAACCGTTTTACGAGAAGGCGGAATGGGAAATCGGGGTCTCCGGTGACCAGAGCAGCGATCCCTTCAAGGCCCCGCGCCGCCGGCCGCTGCCCATGCCGCCCCTGCCCGATTCCAGGGAAACGCAGCTGCTGAAGCCCGCCGCGCAGCGGCTGGGCTGGCATCCGTTCCACATCCCGATGCTCCGCAATACGGTTCCGTACAATGGCCGGGCCGGGTGCATGCGCTGCCGCTGGTGCTGCGGCTTCGCCTGTGAATGCAATGCCAAATGCGGCACGCAGAACACGGTGATTCCCACGGCGCTCGCGACCGGGCATTGTGAACTGCGCCCGCGGAGCATCGTCGCCGGCATCCTTCTGGACGCCAAGGGCCGGGCCCGGGCGGTCGAATATCTGGACGAGCGCAATCGGCGGCAGACGCAGACCGCCGACCTGGTGGTGGTCTCCGGCGGGGCCATCGAGTCCGCCCGCCTGCTGCTGAATTCAAAAAGCGACCTGTTTCCCCAAGGCCTGGGGAACCGGTTCGATTGGGTGGGCCGCAACCTTCAAGGCCACGCCTACAGCGGCGCGCTCGGCCTGTTCGACCACGATGTCTATGACGATCTGGGCCCGGGTGCGGAAATCGCCATTTGCGATTTCAACCACGGCAACCCGGGCCTGGTCGGAGGAATGATGCTGGCGAACGAATTCCAACGCCTGCCGTACCAGTTCACCGGTTTCGGTCCGCCCGACCTGCCGCGCTGGGGCCGGGCCCACAAGAATTTCATGCGAACCTGGTTCCGCCGGAGCATCATCATCATGGGCCCCTCGCAGGAGATGCCGGTGTTCGATTCGCGCGTGCAGGTGGATCCCCGGGTCCGCGATTACTGGGGCATCCCCGTGGCGCGACTCTCCGGCGTCGATCATCCGCACAACATCGAACTCTGCCGGTTCGCGTCGGACAAGGCCGAGCTCTGGCTCAAGGAAGCGGGCGCGATCCGGACAGTGCGGCGCCAGAAGACGCAACCGTGGCTGAGTGCCGGGCAGCATCAGGCCGGCACCTGCCGCATGGGCCGCGATCCCCAGACCTCGGTGGTCGACCCCCACTGCAAGCTCCACGACGTGGACAACGTGTTCGTGATCGACGCGAGCGTCCACGTGACCAACGGCGGCTTCAACCCGGTGCTTACCATCATGGCGATTGCCTACTACGCCTCGGCTTACATCACACACGCCTGGCGGGGCGGAGGGCTGCGCTGATCCCTCCTCATGCGCGCGGAGCGAAAACGTCGGATGATCTGGCTGGCGCTCGCGGCGCCGATCGCCCTGCTGCTCCTGGCGGTGCCGGCGGGGAGCGTCTACTACGCCGCGGCCGGCGGCAAGGCCTGTATCCGTTGCCACGAACTCGAGCCCGCCTATCATCTCTGGGCCGCCTCCACGCACCGTTCCGTGCAATGCCAGGAATGCCATGGCAGCATCTTCTCGACCGATGTCGGATTTCATCTGAACAACGTCCGTCAGCTCTGGCGGCACTGCCGCGGACAAGTGCCCGAGCGCCTGTTGCTCCAGCAGCGCGACATCAGCCGCGGCATGAACGAGCGCTGCGGCCAATGCCACCAGCAGGAATTTGCGGCCTGGGCCGCCGGGCCGCACCATGCGACCTACGAACGGATCTTTCTCAATTCCGACCACAACACCAGCCGCCTCCTGAACGACCAATGCCTGCAGTGCCACGGAATGTACTTCGAACGCAGCATCCGGGAGTTGGTTCAGCCGCTCAACCGCCAGGGACCATGGCACCTGGCGGCCGCCTCCCTGCAGCCGCAAGAGGCGTCCATCCCCTGCCTGGCCTGCCACGAGGTGCACCGGCCCGGAACGCCGCTGGGCCTGCTTCCCAAGGGGTCCGCCACGAATCCTCCCGCGCCGCGTCCGTCGGCGGCGTCATTCTATGATCGGCGCGAACAGGTGCATTTCCGCACGGAGCTGCTGCCGTTGCCCGCCATGCTCGACGGCCCCCGGCCGGTGAGCGTGTCGCCCGACGCGCGCCAGGCCATCTGCTACCAGTGCCACGCTCCGGATCACACCTTCCAGACGGGCTCCGGGGACGATCGCACCTGCGTCGGGGTGCACGAGGGCCTGAGCTGCCTGGCCTGCCATGGCGGGCATGATCTGAATGCCCGCGCTTCCTGTGCGCAATGCCATCCCAGGCTGTCCAACTGCGGCCTCGACGTGGAGCAGATGGATACGACCTTCAAATCCACCGCGAGCCGCCACAACATCCACTTCGTGAAATGCGCCGACTGCCATACCGACGGGGTCCCGGCGCGAACCAAGCCCCCGGCGCCAAAGCTTTGAACCACCCCATGAAATCCCTGCTTTTCGCCCTGCTGGCTGTCGCCCCGGCCGGCGCCACCCCGGTCGCCGATCATCTCGGCCTGCAATTGTGGAGTCTGCGCCACGATCTCGAAGCCAACGTGGCCAAAGGTCTGGACGAAACGAAAGCATTGGGCTTCACCCTCGTGGAGACCGCGGGCACGTATGGCCTGAAGCCGGCGGATTTCCGGGCGCAGTTGACGGCCCACGGCCTCAGGGCCGTGGCCGCGCATTTTCCCTATGAACGGCTGAAAAACGACCTTCCCGGAGTCATCGCCGAAGCCAAGACGCTCGGCGTGGAATATATCGTCACGCCGTGGCTTCCGCAGCCGGAGTTCGACGCGGCCGCCGCGCGGACGGTGGCCGCCGATTTCAACGCTTGGGGCGCCGCGATTCAGGCCGCCGGGATGAGGTTCGCCTTCCATCCCCACGGCTACGAATTTCACCCGCTCCCCGGGGGCAACGGCGACACCCCGTTCGATCTGCTGGTCAGCCTGACCAAGCCCGGGGCCGTATCGTTCGAGATGGACGTCTTCTGGGTCGCCCATGCCGGCGTCGATCCGGCCAGGCTCCTGGCCAGGTATCCCGACCGCTGGACGCTGCTGCACGTGAAGGATCTTCGCCAAGGCGGGGAGGTCGGTGTCGGCACGAGGAGCGCGCCGGCCGAAGACCATGTGGCGGTGGGCACGGGCCGGCTCGACTGGTCGTCGATCCTGCGCGCGGCGAAGGCCGCCGGCGTGGAGTACTATTTCATCGAGGACGAGACCGCCGCTCCGCTGCAGAACATCCCGGTGAGCGTCCGCTTTCTCCAAACCTTCAAATACTGACCGGTCATGACGGCGAATGCCTCCCGCCTTTTTGCCGCGAGCCGGGTCGCCCTGGTGGTCACGGCCATGAGCTTTGCGCTGCGGGGCGCGGCGATGGGGCCCTGGGCCGCCGCCTTCAACCTCAGCAAGGAGCAAATCGGATGGATTGATAACACCGCTTTCTGGGGCTTCACGGTGGCCATGGTGATCGGCGGTCCCCTGTGCGATGTCCTCGGCCTTGGTCGGATCGTCGCCGTCGCGTTTGTCGGGCACCTTGCCGCCATCATCCTCACGATCTTTGCCTGGGATTTCTGGAGCCTCTACGTCGGCACGCTGCTGTTTGGCATCGCCAACGGCTCGGTGGAGGCGGCATGCAATCCGCTCATCGCGACGCTGTATCCCACGGACAAGACGACCAAACTGAACCACTTTCATGTGTGGTTCCCGGGCGGCATCGTCATCGGCGGCGTCTTGGCGTACCTCTTGGGCCGGGCCGGCCTGGGCTACAAGGTGCAGTTTGCCGGCATGCTGGTGCCGCTCGTCGTCTACGGGGCGATGTTCCTCGGGCAGGCGTTCCCGCGGACCGAACGTGTCGCGCAGGGGGTGTCGACGAAAACGATGTATGCGGCCTGCCTCCACCCGCTGTTTCTGCTCCTGGTACTGTGCATGATGATGACGGCTTCGACGGAGCTCGGGCCGAATCAATGGATTCCGACGCTGGTCACCAACGCCGGCGTGCCGGGCATCCTGGTCCTGGCATGGATCAACGGGCTCATGGCGGTCGGCCGCCAGGGTGCGGGCACGTTTGTGCACCGTCTCTCGCCGAACGGCATGCTGATCGTGAGCGCAATCCTCAGCGCGGCCGGCTTGTTCGCCATCAGCCACTCGACCGGCGGCATGCTGTTTGTCACGGCCACAATCTTTGCGCTCGGCGTCTGCTTCTTCTGGCCGACCATGCTCGGATATGTGAACGAAAACTTTCCCAAGACCGGCGCCCTCGGCCTCGCGATCATGGGCGGCGCCGGCATGCTGGGGGCGGGTTTCGCCCAGCCCGTGATCGGCCGGCTGGTCGACCAGGGCATCGCCGCCCGCGTCCCGGCCGGCCAGACGATCGCCGCTCTCTCGGCGGCGCCCGCCGGTGGCGAGCTGGGGCAACTGTGGCTGAAGATCCAGGCCGACGCCGGCCTGACGACCTTGGGCCGCGTGGCCGTCCTGCCCGTCATCCTGTCCGTGATGTTCCTGGCTCTCTGGCTTTTCCGCCGACCGCGCCAGGCGCCGACGGCAGCCTAGGCCGGCGGGAGACGCGGCGGGATCAGGCTCAACACCACGAGCGCCGGGCGGGATGTTCAGCGCGGGGTTGTCTTCGTCGGTCGATTCGCAGGGAACGTCACCGGGTCGTCAATCGTTCCACCAAATGGTCTTCAAACGCGGGAAGATTCTTCCAGCGCAGGGCCACCCGGGCTTTGAACGGCCCGTGCGCAGAACGGCGGGTGAAGCCGTCATCGGTGACGTCGAACTCCACGGTCTCCGTTGCCACCAGCTCCTCGGAGTACGCCAGGTAAACGGCCACACAATCGTATAGCGTGGTCGAATGGGTCGCGAAGAAATCGCAGTGCATCCAATCGACCCGCTGCGCGAAAATGCAGTAATTCTCAACCACGGCCCGCAGCACGGGGTCGTTCGTGGAACTCCAGATCGCGCGGTATTTTGCTCCGCCCAGACTCACCAGGCCGCAGGTGTCGAGCGGGGTCAAAAGAATATCCTGCCAGGGGGCGGAAAGCACTTTGCGCAACGCGGCGGGCGCCTGCTTCACGTTGGCCTCGGCCGAGGGCGGTCCGGAACCGTAGCCAAGATCAAAGCTCCCAAACATCCCTACCAGCCGGCATTTTGCGGCCAGCTTCGGGTCTTTCTCCAGTGCACGCGCCAGATTGGGAACCGGGCCGGTGGCGATGACCGTGATACGATCGCGGGAATTCTCCACCAGGTCGATCAAAGCTGAAACTCCGTCGGGATAAATCCGTCCGGGATAATTCGCCAGATCGTAGCCGGCCACCCAGGGCGCCTGGTTCTTGATGTTTTCCGGCATGGTCCCTTGCTCGTCTCCAAGGCCGATGGGAACATCAGTGCGTCCGGCCGCTTCCAGAAACTTCGCAGCCACCGCGGCGCGATACCGCGGATCCCCCGTTTCGGTCAGCACCAGCTTCAGATCAAGTTCCGGCGAGCGCAGAATCATGGCCAAGGCCCAGGTGTCATCAATGTCGGTACCGATGTCGGTGGCGAAAACGATCGGAAGCCGGATGGGGGCTTGGCTTGTAGCCGCCGGCGCGGCGCCCAACGGCATGAGGAAGGTGAGCATGAAGAGCGGAAGTCGCAGCCGGTTCATGGCACCACGAAACACTGCCCGCTGATCCAGGCAACCATTCAAACCAAGGGTGGTGCCAAAGGAGTCTGTCACTCTGTCCGCCAAGCCGGCCCGTGTCGCAGCGCGCAGCACGCTTGGCCGCCCGAGGCCGCCGTTCGCTCCCCCTGCTACCGTTTGCAGCCAACTTCCCTCCGCGTGGTGCTGGCGCCGGTTCGACGGCAGGCAACTCGCTGCGCTCGTGAACCGGCCGGCGCCTCCAGCCTCCGCCGCGCCTACGGTTGGCAGGCCGCCTCAGGGATGCGCCGCCGGCGCCTTGGGCGAGCCGCCGGAATCTCGCCGCGCCGCCTTGACCAGCAGGTTGTGCCACTGGCTTCCGTCGATGTGCGCCAAGGTGCCGCCGAGCACAATCGGCTGGCTGAGCATCGTGTACCCGAGGTCGTCTTTCCGGGTGGACAGCAGGCCGGCGGCCGAAAAGAGCTTGGCGACCTGGCCGCGCACCCCGAGCTGCAAATCCACGCGGAGCGGTCGCGCGCGCAGGGGCCGACCCTTCACGTACGTGATCTGCCCGGATCCCGTGACGCGTACGTCTCCCGCGGTCATCACCAGGTCAACGAGACGGATCGTGTGGTCGGCTCCCCGCACCACAGTCACGTCACACTGGTCGAAGCCGATCTCGGAGGTCGCATTGATGACATCGATGGCCGACTGGAGGGCCGGGCCCACCGATTTCCTGCCGGAACCCGCATTTTCAACCCCGAAGAACGTGCCGACGGCGGAGCCGACCCGGCCCAGCGCGTCAGCGGTCGGCGTCTCATTGTCCGGCGGAATCGCCTCGTCCACGTCAGTCTTGAACACTCGCACAATCCCGGCCGTGCTGGCCAGCCGGACCTCTTCCTGCGTCCGATTGATCAGATCCTCCAGGTTGATCCCGGTTCCAGCCAGCGTGCCGGCAATGGAAAACCGGCCTTCGATGAGCGGCGACCCTTGGGGGTTGGAGGCGGGGAAACCGGTGGCCGCTTCGACTGGTTCAAGAACCGCCGTCGCCTTGAGGCTGTAGGGAGACTCGGCGGCGGCATCAAACGAGACAGATCCTTCCACATTGGCGAAGCGATGACCGGCCAGCCCGCCGCGCCCTTCCTCAATGTGAACGGAGCGCGGGTCCACCTGGATGATGCCTCCGACACCGTCAAAGGTCATATCGCCCGCCTTCAACCGGTCGAACGCCACCGTGACGCGTCCCCCCCATTCGCCCCAAAACGGAATCCGGTCGCGGACCCGGGAGGGCGTCTCCGCCCCGGCGGCCGCGGCCAGCGGCAAACCTCCGGCCGCCGCCGCACCAGTCACCAGACGCAGATGCTCCAGGTCGACGTCTTTCCCGTTCAGTTTCAG
>CAZAFS010000063.1:11099-12397 GCA_964484165.1 uncultured Opitutaceae bacterium
CCGCAGTCCGCGAGCAGGGAAAGCGACAGATCCAGCGGCCGGCCAATGGCCCGGCCCGCGCGCTGCACGACCACGCCGGTCGCGATGAGCGGCGTCTTCGACCGCAGATTGAACTTTCCATGGTCGACCCGGACGGCAAATTCCCCGGCCGCATTTCCGCCGGAAAGCTCAATCCCGTTTGTGAAGTCGGCCAGCCAGTCCGCCGGGAACCCACGAATCGAAAGGTTCATCCAATCGTCCGCCGGATGCGCCAGCTTCAGGGCGCCGGTGGCCTCGTCGACCTCGAATGGTTGCAGCGCTTGCACGGCGGCGGCGGGCCCGGCGCCGGCCAGGGAAGCGCCCAGCCGGTCCACCCGGAGGGATTTGCCGGTCTGGACCACGTCAAAATCGGTGTCCAACGTCGCGGCGCCGAAGCGCCCGAGCAACGGCGCCACCACGTCCAACTGGCTGACGGCGGCGGTCAGGCGGCCCAGCGCATGCGCGGTCGTGAACGCGACGTCGGTGTCAAACTGTCCGCTCCCCGTGGCCGCAAACTGCGGCAAGAGCCGGCCCGGCGCGAATGGAGCGACATCGGAATCCTGCACATCGATCTTCCACGTTCCCGCCAGCCGGGTCGTGGCCTCAGAAAAGTGCGCGAAAACCGTCGCCAAGTGGCGGTCGCCACGACTCACTTCGAGCGCGTAAGTCTCCTCGCCGGCGCCCAAGGCCGTCGCGACATCCGCGGACAGCGCGAGCCCGTTCGGAAACGGTCCCCCTTGGATCGAGAGGTCGGACTTGACCTCGATGCGACTGAAGGTCCTCGGGGTCTTCATGGTCACCACGATGTGGCCGTGACCGGCGAGGGTCGTCACCGCCATTTTCGAGTCCAGGATATCGCTGAAAGTATCGATCGCGAAATCCCCGTCGCGCCCCGCAGCCATCCCGCCCCCCTTGACGATCACATGCACCCGGGTTGGCGCCCCCCCTGCGGACGCCGCGAGGAGGACATCGCCCTCCAGGTCAACGCCGTCCAGCGACACATCATAAGGCAGCGTCCATCGGCTCAACATCCCGAAGAGAAGGCGGGCCGCGTCCGGCGCGGACCCGGCCTTCGCCGGGGCCGGCGCGCCCGGCGCTTCCTTGACATCGGCCGCTGCTCCGACCGGCGCCGCCGCGCCGGCGGGCCCGGGGCTTCGACTCAGGTCGAGGGTCCAGCCCTTGGCCACCAGCCTCCGCACAAAAAGTCTCCGGTTCCACGCCGCGGAGGTCAGCGAGAGTCCGCCCACGACGTCGGGCGCGGTGAGCACCGCGCCATTGAC
>CAZAFS010000064.1:0-2471 GCA_964484165.1 uncultured Opitutaceae bacterium
GTCTCGCTCGCCGGCATCGCCGCCGGCGCCACCCTGGTCCAGGGCACGATCAACGGTTATGGCGAGCGCACGGGCAACGCCAACCTCACGACGATCCTGGCCAATCTGTTTCTCAAGATGAACCGGGAGGCGTTCTGCCGGCCCAACCTGGCGCAATTGCGCGAACTCTCCCACTATCTCGACGAGCTGGCCAACCTGCGGCCCGACTCCAAGGCGCCGTTCGTCGGCGCCTCCGCCTTCGCCCACAAGGGCGGCCTGCACGCCAATGCCGCGCAAAAGGTCGCCCGCAGCTACGAGCACATCACCCCCGCCGCCGTGGGCAACCACACCCGCGTGCTCGTGTCCGACCTCGCCGGCCGCAGCAGCATCGTGATGAAGGCGCGCGAGCTGGGTTTCGACGTCACCGAGCAGTCACCGGAGGTGAAGAATGTGCTCGAGGAGCTCAAGCGGCTCGAGTTCGAGGGCTACGAGTTCGAGGCCGCCGACGCGTCGCTGAAGCTGCTCCTCGCGCGCTGGCTGCAGAAGCACACCCCGGCCTTCGAACTCGAGGGCTACCGCGTCATTGTCGAATGCCGCGGGCCCGAGGCCTCGGCGGTGGCCGAAGCCACGGTCAAGGTAAAGGTCAAGGGCAAGTCGATGCACACGGTGGCGGAATGCATCGGCCCGGTCAGCGCCCTCGACAAGGCCCTGCGCCAGGCGCTGGAGCGGGCCTACCCGGCGATCAAGGACACCGCGCTGAGCGACTACAAGGTGCGCATCCTCGACAGCAAGCGCGGCGCGAACTCCCGCGCCCGCGTGCTGATCGAGACGAGCGACGGGGAGGACATCTGGGGCACGGTCGGACTGAGCGACAACATCATCGAGGCCAGCTGGGAGGCGCTCCGCGATTCGTTCGAGTACAAGCTCCTGCGCGAGGAAGAGCGCGACCAGACCGGAGAACGGAAACCGGAGACCGGATAGCCCAAACCGGAGAGCGGATACCGGAGACTGGAAAACAGGCCTGAAAGCTTTCCGGTATCCGGTATCGCATCTCATCGATCACAACAGGGGTGCGAGCAGGCGGCTGAGGTCCTCGGCGACGTTGCCGAGCAGGCGCCGCCGGGCCAGCTTCTCCGCCACCAGCGGCTTGCAGTGGGCGATGAGCTCCTGCGCCCAGGCGCGCATGGCCCGCACCTCAGGATCGGAGTAGACGAACACGCCAACCTCGAAGTTGACGAAGAGCGAGCGCAGGTCGAAGTTGGCCGAACCCAGCAGGCCGATGCGGTCGTCGACGATCATGCCCTTGCTGTGCATCATGCCCGGCTGGAAGAGCAGCACCTGCGCGCCGGCCTTTTGCAGTTCGCGCAGGTAATAACGCCGCGCGTGGTCCGCGATCGGATGGTTGGACTTCGCCGGCACCACGAGCTTCACCTCGTGACCGGTGCGCGCCTTCACCAGCAGCGAACGAAAGAGCACCTCGTCGGGGATGAAATAGGGCGTGATGATCCAGATGCGGCGCTTCGCCTCCTGGATGAACGAGAGGATGCCTTCGTAGAGCGCATCGCCTTCGACGTCGGGTCCGCTGGCGACGACCTGCAGTTCGCACGCGCCGTGGGGCGCGACCCCGGGTCCGCGCTTGGCGGCGGGCGGCGCGGCGACCGGTTTGCCGCCGGCGTAGCGCCAGTCGGCGAGGAAGATCTCGTTGAGCAGCTCGACGGCGGGACCCTCGATCACGGCGCCGAAGTCACGCCAGCGTTTCTTGAGCGCCCGCGGCCCCATGTACTCGACGGCCAGATTGTGGCCGCCGAGGATGACCCGCTGTTGGTCGAACACGGCGATCTTGCGGTGATTGCGCAGATTCGCCGAGCCGCGCCACTGCAGCATCAGCACCGGCATGAAACGATGCACCTCGCCGCCGGCCTTCCGGATCGAATCCACGAAGCCGCGGCTGCTCAGGACACAACCCACGGCGTCGAGCAGCAGCCGGACCTTTACGCCTTCGCGCGCGCGCTGCGCCAGCAATTCGACGATCCGCCGTCCCGTGTCATCGCGGCCGAGGATGAAGGTCATCAGGTGGATCGTGTGTTTGGCTCCGCGAATCTGCCGTTCGAACTCGGCATAGGCCTCCTCGCCGGCGGTGAGAAAACGCACGGCGTTGCCGCCCACCGGCGGGCACCCGCTGGCGCGCACCAGGGCCTGGGCGATGGCCCCGGCCGCGGTGGCCGAGGTCACGACGGCGGCGTCCGACGGCACCGGCGCCAGGCGGGACTTGCGCGCGACCAGCCGCCGGAGCTTGCGGCCGCCGAAGAGCAGGTAGAGCGGCACGCCGACGTAGGGGATCAGCACGATGACGAGCAGCCACGCCATCGTGTTGCCCGGCTGCCGTTTTTCGCTCATGAGGCGCGCGATCAGGAACACCGCGAGCACGAAGCCCACGATCGTCAGCAGGTGTTGCAGGACTTCGGTGTAAAGCGAGGTGATGAACTGCATGG
>CAZAFS010000064.1:2571-12298 GCA_964484165.1 uncultured Opitutaceae bacterium
GACAGCAGCAAGCTGTCGTTTCTGCCCGACGCGGTGGTCACGCCGCGCCGGGCCGCCGAGGTCGGCGCCGTCCTGATCCTGGCCAACCGGTACCGGGTGCCGGTAACCGTGCGCGGCCGCGGCACCACGCTGACCGGCGCGGCGGTGCCGTTGCGCGGCGGCTGGGTGATCGACCTGACCGGGCTGCGCCGCGTGCGCATCGACGCCGAGGCGGGGCTGGCCTTCGTGCAGGCGGGCGCGCCCAACGCCGCGGTGCACGCCGCCGCCGAGGCCCGCGGCTGGTTTTACCCGCCCGATCCCTCGTCCAACGAGTATTGCACCATCGGGGGCAACATCGCCTGCAACGCCGGCGGCATGCACGGCGGGAAGTACGGCGTCACCCGCGACTACGTGCTCGCGCTGAAAGGCTTCCTGCCCACCGGCGAATGGGTGGAGTGGGGGACGGCGACGAAGAAGTTCTCCGCCGGCTTCAACCTGCGCGACCTCTGGATCGGCAGCGAGGGCCTGCTCGGCGTGGTCACGGAGGCGGTGCTCAAGCTCATCCCGCGGCCGCCGGCGCGTTGGACGCTGCTCACGGCGTTCGCCGATGAGGTGACGGCCCTGCGCGCGGCGCGCGCGCTGTTCGCCCGCCGCGTGCAGCCGGCCATCTGCGAATTTCTCGACCGCTCCAGCGTGCAATGCGCGGAACGGGCGACGCGCCAGCACGTGTTCGCCGGCCCGGCCGGCCGGCCCGTCATCCTGCTCGAACTGGCCGGCACGCCGGGCGAGGTCGCCGGGGAAAAAAGGGCCGTGTTGGCGTGGGCGAAGCGCCACGCCATCGCCTACCGCGCCGCGCGCAACCGGGCCGAGGCGGAGCGGTTGTGGGCCGTGCGCCGCAAATGCTCGGGCGCGATGTTCGAGCTGGGCGATGCCAAGCTGAACGAGGACGTGGCCCTGCCCATGCGGCAGTACGAGCGTTTCGCACGTTTTCTCGACCGCCTCCGGCGCCAGTCCGGCCTGCCCATCCCCACCTTCGGCCACCTCGCCGACGGCAATCTGCACGTGAACATCATGTACCACCGGGCCAACCGGCGCGAATGCCGCGCCGCCGAGGCCGCCGTGCAGACGCTGATGGAGACCGTGGTGGCGCTCGGCGGCGCCATCTCCGGCGAGCATGGCATCGGGCTGGCGAAGACGCCGTTCCTGCGCCTCCAGCACCGCCCGGCGCAGGTGCGCGCCATGCTCGCGGTGAAAAAGGCCCTCGATCCGCGCGGCATCCTCAATCCCGGCAAAATGTTCGAGGTCTTCCGGATCTGGCGGTACCCGCGCATCGACGTGCACCTGCCGTGGGATCACAAATGACGCATCGGGAGCCGATGCGTCATCCTGAGCCCCAGCGGGGCGAAGGATCCATGGATACTTCGCTTCGCTCAGAATGACACGCCTGTTTCGGTGGCGTTTCCTCCAATGACGACACATCCAAGTTTTCACATCCGGCCCTACTGCGCGGCCGACGAGGAGGCGGTCGTGGCGCTCTGGCGGGCCTGCGATCTCGTGCGGCCGTGGAACGACCCGCGCAAGGACATCCGCCGCAAGCTGCGCGTGAACCCGGAATGGTTTCTGGTCGGGGAGCGGGACGGCCGGATCGTGGGGACGGTGATGGCCGGTTACGAGGGCCACCGCGGCTGGATCAATTACCTGGCGGTCGAGCCCGCCGCGCAACGCCGCGGACTGGGGCGGGCGCTCATGGCGGAGGCTGAGCGTCTGCTGCGCGCCGCCGGCTGCCCGAAGATCAACCTGCAGGTGCGGTCCACCAATACCGCGGTGATCGCCTTCTATCGCCGGCTGGGCTACAAGGTGGATGAGGTGACCAGCCTGGGCCGGCGCCTGGAATCCGACGGCTGAATGCCGGCCGCACCGAGACGCCGCAGCTGGCAAAACCGCCTCAGACCAGACCTTGGTCCAGCATCGCCTCGGCGACCTTGCGAAAGCCGGCGATGTTCGCGCCATCCACATAGTTGACCCAGCCGGCCTGCTCGCCGAAGCGCATGCACTGGTTGTGGATGGCCTTCATGATGTCGCTCAGCCGCTTGTCCACCTCGTTGCTCGACCACTGCAGGCGCATGCTGTTCTGCGACATCTCCAGACCGCTGACCGACACCCCGCCCGCGTTGGCCGCCTTGCCCGGGCCGAACAGGATCTTGTGTCCGAGGAAGACATCGACCGCCTCCGGCGTGGACGGCATGTTGGCGCCTTCGCCCACGCAGAGGCAGCCGTTCTTGACGAGCGTTTCGGCTTCCCCGCCGTCCAGTTCGTTCTGCGTGGCACAGGGCAGCGCGACCTGGCACGGCACGCCCCAGGGCCGCTGGCCGGCATGGAAGTCGCACCGGAATTGTCTGGCGTATTCCGCAATCCGGCCGCGCCGCAGGTTCTTGAGCTCCTTCACATAGGCGAGTTTCTCGGCGGTGAGGCCGTCACGGTCATGGACGAATCCGTCGGAATCCGAGAAGGTGACGACCTTGGCGCCCATGGTCATGGCTTTTTCCGCGGCGAACTGGGCCACGTTGCCCGAACCGGAGATCGTGACGACTTTTCCGCTTATGCTGTTGCCGCGCGTGTGCAGCATTTCCTCGACGAAGTAGACCAGGCCGTAGCCGGTGGCCTCCTCGCGGATCCGGCTGCCGCTCCAGTTGATGCCCTTGCCGGTGAGCACGCCGGTGAATTCGTTGCGCAGCTTCTTGTAGAAGCCGTAGAGGTAGCCGATTTCGCGGCCGCCCACGCCGATGTCACCCGCCGGCACGTCGGTGTCCGGGCCGATGTGGCGGAACAACTCGCTCATGAAGGCCTGGCAGAAGTGCATCACCTCCTCGTCGGACTTGCCCTTCGGGTCGAAATCCGAGCCGCCCTTGGCGCCGCCCATGGGGAGCGTCGTCAGCGCGTTCTTGAACACCTGCTCGAAGGCGAGGAATTTCAGCGTGCCCAATGTCACCGACGGATGGAACCGCAGGCCGCCCTTGTAGGGCCCGATCGCGCTGTTCATCTGCACCCGGTAGCCGCGGTTGACCTGCACATCGCCGTGGCGGTCGATCCAGGTCACGCGAAACATGATGGTGCGCTCCGGCTCGGTGAGCCGCTCCAGGATGCGGGCCTGCCGGTACTTCGGATTCTTCTCGATGAAGGGCCACACGGATTTGGAGACCTCCGCGACGGCCTGGTGAAACTCGGCTTCCGCCGGATAGCGCGCTCTGAGTTGCGCGAGAAAATCGGACAATTCTTGGGACATGGGCGGTTGACTCCCTGCTCGATCACAAACTGGTCATGATCGGTCGGAAAAATTCCTCAGACGGCCGCCTCGCCGCGCTCATCGGTGCGGATGCGGACCACGTCCTCGAGCGGTACGACGAAGACCTTGCCGTCGCCAATCTTGCCCGTTTTGGCGGACTTGACGATGGTTTCGACCGCCTTCGGCACCAGCTCATCACCCACGGCGATTTCGACCTTCACCTTGGGGAGAAAGTCGACGGTGTATTCGCTGCCGCGATAGATCTCGGTGTGACCTTTCTGACGGCCGAAGCCCTTGACCTCGCTCACCGTCATGCCCTCGATGCCGATTCCGGAAAGGGCTTCCTTAACTTCCTCGAGCTTGAATGGTTTGATGATGGCGATGATGAGTTTCATGGATGAGGTGGGTTGAATGGCGGAAGCTTGGAAAGGGACACGTGGGCGACCATGCGGCACGGCGCCTCGACTCAGCGGCAACGCGACGGTCCAAGCACCGGCGCGAGCGATTCACGGCAAATCGGACTGAAGGTGAATTTCATGGGGCGGGGCCGGGCCAAGGGGCCGGAAAGGGTAGGCAAGAACGGCAGAGACAATTCGGCCATGTTTCTCCTTGGTCCGTTATCGGTCGGTGGGTCACGGATCGTCGATCGCACCGGAGCCCCCTGACGCCCCGGAGCATGCGCGCCAACGGCCCAACCTCAAGCGTAATGCAGAGCAAGTGAACGGCGATTCGCCGTCCGGCGGGGGGGAAAATCAGGACGGGTGGGCGCCGCGCCCGCCTGGCGCCGGGTGGGGCCGGGGGCGCGTCCGGTGGGAGATCAAGCGCTCCCTTGACCCAGGGTCGCCATCCTGGGCCAGCCGAAGGCCGGAGCCGCCGGCCGCTGGCGGCGTTGCGGAGGATAATTCGCTGTAACTTTCCCGTTGCGGTCGCAATTTCGCGCCACTCTATTCGGCACCGTCACTTTTCATGTACCTTCAGGCGCTCAGGCTCCACGGCTTCAAAAGCTTCGCTGATTCCACCATCCTCCGCTTCGAACCCGGCGTCACCGCCATCGTGGGCCCCAACGGCTGCGGCAAGAGCAACATCGCCGACGCCATCCGCTGGGTGCTGGGGGAGCAGAGCGCCAAGGCCCTCCGCGGCGACCGGATGCAGGACGTCATCTTCGAGGGCGCCGAGACGCGCCGGCCGCAGAATCTCTGCGAGGTGGCCCTGCTGTTGACGGAGTGCGAGCAGCAGCTCGGCGTCGACTACCACGAGGTCGAGATCATGCGCCGCAGCTCGCGCGACGGGCAGAGCGAGTATTTCCTCAACGGCCAGGCCTGCCGCCTGAAGGACATCCACCGGCTGTTCATGGACACCGGCGTCGGCCGCACCTCGTACTCGATCATGGCGCAGGGGCAGATCGACCAGGTGCTGTCCTCCAAACCCGAGGAGCGCCGCGCCGTCTTCGAGGAGGCCGCCGGCATCACCCGTTACAAAAGCCAGCGCCGCGAGGCCCTGGCCAAGCTGGCGCTGACCGACCAGAACCTGGCGCGCATCACCGATGTGATCGCCGAAGTGGGCCGGCAGATCGGCAGCCTGCGCCGCCAGGCCGCCAAGGCCATGCGCTACAAGCGCCTCAACTTCCGCCTCCGCCACCTCAGCCTGGCCCACAGCGGCTGGCAGTGGGGCCAGGTGCGCGCGACCATCGCCGGGCTCGAAACCGGCGTGGCCACGCTGCGCACCGCCGCCGGGACCTGCCGCGCGGCGCTGGAGGAACGGCAGCGCGAGCTGAACGAAATCAAGGCCCGCCGCAGCGATCACAACCAGCGCGTGCAGGAGGCGCAGCAGGCGGTCTTCGACCTCCGCTCGCAAAAGGAGCAGGCCGAGAACCAGGCCAAGCTCGCCCAGATCAAGCGGACCAGCCTCGAGGAGCGCATGCAGGCGAGCCGCGATGACCTCAGCGAGCTGGAGATGCAGCTGCGCGAGGTCGCGGCGCAGGCCGACAGCGGGGCGCAGGACAAGCAGCAGCAGCTCAGCCAGCTCGGCAGCTCCGACGCCGTGTTTCAGCAGCGCAACCGCGAGCTGGCCCTCGTCGAGGGCGAGCTGAGCCGGCGGGAACAGCAGCTCCAGCAGGCCAAACTCGACCTGCTCCAGCTCGAGAGCACGATGACGCGCCTGCGCAACGACTGCTCCGGCTACGAAGTCGAATCCAAGACCAGCGTCGTGCGGCACAGCGAGCTCGCCGCGCAGATTGCGGAAGCGCGGCAGACGCAGGCCGCCGCGGCCGCCCGGGCCGGCGAGGAACGGCGGCAACTGGACGCCGCGCACGTGGCCCAGAGCCGGGCGCACAACGAGGTGCACGCCGCGCAGCACACCCTGGAGGAGGCGACGCAGCAATTCCGCGAAGGCCAGCGGCGCCTGCAGGAACTGGACCGCGCGCTGGCCCAGCGGACGGCGCGGCTGCGCGTGCTCGAGCAGCTGCGGCAAAAGTGGGAGGGATTCGGCGAGGGCGCCAAGGCGCTGCTGCAGGGGCAGCTCGACGCCGTCCTGGCCGGCCGCAAGGTCATGCCCGTCACCTACGGTCTGGAGGTGAAACCCGAGTACGGCCCGGCCCTCGAGGCGCTGCTCGGGTCGGCCGTCGAGGCCATCGCCGTGACCGAGCTGCCGCTGGCCCGGCGGATTCTGGCGCAGCTGGAAGACCAGAAGCTCGGCAGCGCCTGCCTCCAGGCGGCCGCGGCCGGCGTCACCGGCGGGGCGGGCCCGGCAGGTTTGCCGGCGTTCCTGCAGCCGGCCACGATCGCGCTGGCCAACCTGGATCCGGCGCACCCGATCGCCAGCGTGCTGGGCTCCTGCTACATCGCGGCAAGTCTGGACGAATTTCTCGAGTATTGGCGGGCCCACCCCGACTTTCCCTTCCTCCGGGTGGCCACGCCCAAAGGCGAGCTGGTCGACCGCCGCGGCCTGATCTACGGCGGCGGCCAGAAAAAACCCGCCGGCGGCATCGTGCAGCGGGAGATCGACCTCCGCGAGACGGCGCGCGAGCTGGCGCGCGAGCGGCAGCTCGACGCCGAGCAGCGGGCGCTGGTGGAAAAGCTCGGCGCGGCGCTGGCGGCGGCCGAGGCCGCGCTGGAGCAGCGCCGCAAGGACGTGCTCGCGGCCACCCAGCAGGTCGCGGCCGTGCAGGCCGAGGCGCGCAACGCCGACAAGACCAGCGAGGAGCTGACCGGCCGCCTCCAGCGGATGGAACGCGAGCTGGCCGGCCTCGACCAGGTCCGGATCGAGGCGGAGCAGCGGCTGCACCGCGCCCAGGCCGGCCTCGCCGAGGCCGAGAACAAGGTGGCCGCCCAGAAGGAGGCCATCCTCGCGGTGGAAAAACAACTGGCCGATCTGCGCGCGGACCGCGACCAGAAGAAAGAGGCGCTCGCCCAGGCCCGGCTCGAACTCGCCGAGCGCCGGCAGAAGGTCGAGGTCCTGGACCGCGGGCTGGACGAGATGGAGCGGCGCCGCACCCAGCTCGGCGAACTGCTCGCGCAACGCCAGCAGGAGGTTGAAGGCTGGACCGAACAGGCCGACGAACTCGGCCGGGAGGCGGCGACGCAACTCGCCCGGGGCGCGGAGATCACCCGGACGCTGGCGGTGGCGCAGGCATCGGTGGAGAAGATTCGCGACGAACTCACGGCCCTCGAGCGGCAGATCACCGCGGTCGAGGAAATCCAGCAGGGCCTGCACGCGCAGACCGACGCCACGCAGGAGGAACTCGGGCGGAGCGAGGTCAAGCTCGCCGAAGGCCGCTCGCGCGCCCAGTTTCTCGCCGAAGAGATCCAGCACGAATTCCAGACCGACCTCGCCACGGTGGACTGGAAGCAGCTGCTCTGGCACGCCGAGGAAGATCCGCCGGACTTGAAGCCGCTGGATCTGGACGACGACGATGCCGAAAGCGGGGACCGGAAACCGGCCTTCGCCGAGGCTACGGCCGGCAGGCCGGAGACCGGAGAGCCGGCCGCGGGTGGTGAAACCAAACCCAAAACCCAGAACTCAAAACGCAGAACCAAGAGGGCGAAGCCTCCGCCGACCGAGGCCGATCTCGCCGCGCTCGAGCAGACCAATTGGGCTGAGATCACCGCCGCGATCGAGGCCCTGCGCCAGCGGCTCGGCAGCATGGGCCCGGTGAACCTGATCGCGATCGAGGAATACGCCGAGCTGCGCCAGCGTTTTGATTTTCTCAAGACCCAGAGCGACGACCTGACCGCGGCCAAGGCGCAGCTGCTCCAGGCCATCGACGAGATCAACCGCACCTCGCAGCAACAGTTTGCGACCACGTTCGAGCAGATTCGGAAGAGCTTTGAATACACCTTCCAGACGCTCTTCGGCGGCGGGCATGCGCACCTCGAACTCGTCCAGGCCGAGGACATCCTCGAAAGCGGCATCGAGATCATCGCCCAGCCGCCCGGCACGCGGCTGAAGAACATTTCGCTGCTCTCCGGCGGCCAGAAGACGCTCACCGCCGTGGCCCTGCTCTTCGCCCTCTACATGGTGAAGCCGTCGCCGTTCTGCCTGCTCGACGAGCTGGACGCGCCGCTGGACGAGTCGAATATCGGCCGCTTCACCAAGCTGCTGCGGCATTTCGCCAAGGATTCCCAGTTTCTCATCATCACGCACAGCAAGCGCACCATCGCCGCGGCCAACGGGATTTACGGCGTGACGATGGAGGAGCGCGGCGTCTCGAAGACCGTCTCCATGCGGTTCAACCACGAGCGCGGCGAGGCCGAGGCCGTGGCCGACACGGTGGCCGACGCCGTGCGCGCCAGCCGGGCCGACGCCATCATGCCGGGCCCGGTGGTGTCCGCGCCCGCCGGCGGGTAGGGCCCGTGCGGGCCGGCGGCCGGGCCATCCGCGCTACGGCTGCTTGTTCAGATACCGGACCATGATCGGCGTGACGTCGACCAGGGCCGAACCGGGGGTCACGAAGAGCGGCGATTCCACGATGATGTCCACCTTCGCGTCCCGGGCGATGGCCGGCCACGAGTTCCTGAGCGCGTCGAGGATGTTCGTCAGCGGGGCGTCGCCGGAGAGCTGCCGCTGGGCGAGTGCCTGCAGGTTGGAGAGTTCCTTGTCGATCTGGTCGACCTTGAGCGAATCGCTGCTCACCGCCGCCTCGTTGCGCGCGGTCATCAGCTCCTGCATTTTTTTCTTCCAAGTCTCCGACCGGTAGAACGACTGGACGAGAAAGCTCCGGCTGAAGATGCCGACGGTCAGCTTGGTTTCCACTCCGGACTGGGCGCAGGCGGCGGGCGGCGCCCAGAAGAGCATTGCGGCCAGGGCGGCGGTGCACGCGGCGGCCGCGCGGGAAAGTTGCATTGGCATGGCTCGATCCTCCGTGGTTGGGGCCGGCGGACGGGGGGTGGGTTCCGACGTTGGCCGCAGTTTAGGCAACCGCCGTAAGGGGAGGCCAGCGCGTTTTTCGGGCGCCGCCGGGTCCACCAGCCTACATGATCATGTCGGGCGGCACGTTGCCCAGCGCCTCTTCCACCGTCGTCGTGCCCAGCTTGACCTTGAGCAATGAATCCTGGTGGAGGGTCTTCATGCCGCCGCGCATGGCGATGCGCTTGAGCTCGGCGGTCTCAATCTTCTTGTTGATGCCCTCGGTCAGCTCCTCGCTGTTTTGCATCAGCTCGTGGATGCCGACGCGGCCCTTGTACCCGCTGCCGCCGCACAGGTGGCAGCCGTGCGGGTTGGCCTTGAAGATCTGGCCGGTCCAGCCGATGGCCTTCTCCAGCAGCTCCTTTTCCCGGTCCTTCGGCTCGTACGGCATCTTGCAGTTCTTGCAGACGCGGCGGAGGAGCCGCTGGGCGCACACGCAGACGAGCGAGGCGGAGATGTTGAAGGGCTCGACCCCCATTTCGCTGAAGCGGGAGATGGTCGAGGGGGCATCGTTGGTGTGGAGCGTGGAGAGCAGGAGGTGGCCGGTGAGCGCGGCCTCCATGGCGATCTCGGCGGTCTCCTGATCGCGGATTTCGCCGACGAGGATGATGTCGGGGTCCATGCGCAGGTAGCAGCGCAGCGCCCGGGCGAAGGTGAGGCCGATCTGCCGGTTCATCTGCATCTGGTTGATGCCGACGAGCGTGTACTCGATCGGGTCTTCGGCCGTCTGGATGTTGACGTCGGGCGTGTTGACCTCGCCAAGCGCGGAATAGAGCGTCATCGACTTGCCCGAGCCGGTGGGGCCGCAATGCAGGATCATGCCGTAGGGCTGGCGGATGCATTCGCGATACTTGGCGAGATTCTCCTCGGAGAAGCCCAGCGCGGGCAGGGGCAGGGTGCTCTTCTGCTTGTCGAGGATACGCATGACCACCTTCTCGCCGAAATTCATCGGGCCGGTGGCGACGCGCAGGTCGATGTCGATGTTTTTCTTGGTGAATTTCTTGAAGACGATGCGCCCGTCCTGCGGCAGCCGGCGCTCGGCGATGTCGAGGTTGCACATGA
>CAZAFS010000065.1:0-7673 GCA_964484165.1 uncultured Opitutaceae bacterium
CCAGCCGCGAGGAGGAGCCGTATTTGTTGGTGAAGATGGCGAGGGTGCAGCCGAGATCATACAGGGCGCGCAGGAGCACGTCGGCCCCGGGCATCAGTTCCACGCCCTCCAGCATGGTCCGGTCCCAGTATTCGCTGTAGATCGCCAGCGCGCGGGGGAGGTCGGCCTCGCGCACGAAGCGGCGCATGGCGGTTTCCAGACCGCCGCCGATGACGCGCCGGACCTCTTCGCGCGACGGCGCGGGCAGTCCCAGTTGCGGCAGGGTGTGCGCGTAGCTGCGGTGGATCGCCGTGAGGTGGTCCAACAGCGTGCCGTCGAGATCAAACAAAACGGTCCGGTAACGCATGGCGGGAGGCGCGACCCGACAGGACAGGGAAAGACGGGAAGAATCAAGCCCGCCGGTTCCGCCCCCGGGGGGGGCCGGGCGCCGCGAGCGAGAAAAAATGGTGGCGATGCGGGAACGAACGGATGAGATTGGCCACCATGAGTGTGGTGCCGAATCCCGCTCGCGCTGAGGCCAGCCTGGAAGGCGACCGCCTGGTGGTGAACCTTGCGGGCGACTGGCGCATCACCCGGCCGCAGCCGGCCTGGGCCAGGGTGGCGGGCGGCCACCGGCCGCGGACCGTGCGGCTGGGCATGGCCGCCGTGGGGCGTTGGGACAGCTCGCTGGTGCGCTTCGTCCACGAGGTCGAGCGCTGGTGCCGGGAGAACGGGGCGCAGTGCGAGACCGACGCGCTGCCGGAGGCGGTGCGCCGTCTCGCCGCGCAGCTGACCCAGGCCCGACAGGCGCGCCGGCCGGCGGACCACGCGGGGAACCTCCTCGCAACCGTGGGCCTGGCTGCGACGGACCTCTGGCGCCAGACGCGGGAACTCGCCGACTTCGTCGGCGAGTGCACGCTGAGCGCCATCGGGCTGATCAAGCGCCCGGGGCGGTTCCGCTGGCGCGACTGCCTCGAGGAAATGCAGCAGTGCGGCGCGATGGCCGTGCCCATCGTCAGCCTGACCAGTTTCCTCGTCGGCCTGACGCTGGCCTATACCGGCGCCATCATTCTGCGCCAGTTCGGCGGCGACATCTGGGTGGCCGACATCGTCGGGCTGAGCATGTTTCGCGAGATGGGGGCCGTGATGACGGGCATCGTGCTGGCCGGGCGCACCGGCGCGGCCTTTGCGGCCCAACTCGGCAACATGAAGACGGGCGAGGAGATCGACGCGCTCGAAACGCTCGGCATCTCGGCGGTGGACTTCCTGGTGATCCCGCGGCTGCTCGCGCTCACGCTGATGATGCCGTTGCTGGCCATGTACGCCAACTGCCTCGGCATTCTCGGCGGCATGCTCGTGGCGTCCGGGGTGCTGGACATCCCGGCCAGCGCCTACTGGGTCGAGATGCAGACGATCATCGATCTGTCGGACGTGAGCTCCGGCGTCATCAAGAGCCTCGTCTTTGGCGTGCTCGTGGCGGTGGCGGGCTGCCTGCGCGGCCTGCAATGCGAGCGCAGCGCGGCCGGCGTGGGCCGCGCCGCCACCTCGGCGGTGGTCACGGGCATCCTGCTGATCATCGTGGCCGACGCGATTTTCGCGGTGTTGTTCCATGTGCTGGGCCTATGACCGGACCCCCCGCCAACAGCAACCAGGGTACAGCCCACGGCTTCCCCGCCATCGCGGTGGAGAACCTCGAATGCCGCTACGGCGCCACGATCGTGCTCAGCGGCATCACGTTTGCCGTGCCGGAGGGCGAGCTGTTCTTCGTCATCGGCGGCAGCGGCTGCGGCAAGACCACGCTCCTGCGGCATCTCATCGGTCTGCGCGAGCCTACCCGGGGCGCGGTGCGCTTTTTCGGGGAGAACTTCACTGCCGCCAGCCGGGCGGAGCGCCGTCACCTGCTCAAGACCTTCGGCGTGCTCTACCAGAGCGGCGCGTTGTGGAGTTCCATGACCGTGGCCGAAAACGTGGCGCTGCCGCTGGAGCAGTACACCACCCTGAACCGGCGGGAGCGGGACGAGATCGTGGCGCTGAAGCTCGCGCAGGTGGACCTGGCCGGGGTGGAGGATTTCTTCCCCGCCGAGTTGAGCGGCGGCATGCGCAAACGCGCCGCGCTGGCCCGGGCCCTGGCGCTGGATCCGCGCGTGGTGTTTTTCGACGAGCCGTCCGCGGGACTGGACCCCGTCACGTCGCGGCACCTCGACCGGCTGATCCTCCAGATCCGCGCCACGCTGGGCACGACGATGGTGATCGTGTCCCACGAGCTGGCCAGCATCTACGAGCTGGCCGACCGCGTCATCATGCTCGACCGCGATGCGCGCGCCATCATCGCCGAGGGCCGGCCGCGCGAGCTGGCGGCGGGCAGCCCGGATCCGCGGGTGCGGGAGTTCCTCACCCGCGACGGAGAGAAGGCGTAGACAATATCGACAAAATGGACAAAGTGACGACAACATGCGGTCCGATCCGCCCGTCCGCGGGCGGACGTCTCCCGATCCGCGGGCCCAGTCCCAGGCGGCAATCCCTCGTTTGAAAACCAAGATCAGTCCCGCGGTGGTCGGCTTATTCGTGCTCGGCGCGATCCTGCTCGGGTTGGTGGCGCTGCTGTCCTTCGGCGGCGTTAACTTCTTCTCCAAGCCCCAGCGTTTCGTGGTCTTTTTCGACGAGTCCATCCACGGCCTCGATCTCGGCTCGCCGGTGAAGCTGCGCGGCGTGCGGGTCGGCCGGGTGGTCGACCTCAGCATCCGCTACGACGCGGGAAGCAACAAATCGCTCGTGGCGGTCGTCTGCGAGCTCAGCCGCAACATGATCATCGACAGCCGGGGTCAGGCCATCGACGTCTCCGACAGGGCCGAGCTCCAGACGATGGTCGATCATGGCCTGCGCGCGCAACTGGGCGTGATCGGCCTGGCCACCGGGCTGCTCTTCGTCGAGCTCGATTTCTACGACCCGCACCAGTATCCGGCCGAAGTGCCCATCGCCGATGCCAAGCGCGTCGTCGTGCCGGCCGTGCCCTCGACGATCTCCGAGTATCAAGCCAGCCTGACCGAGATCCTGTCCGACCTGAAGCGCGTGGATTTCGCCGGGCTCTCGCGCAACGTCAACACCCTGCTGACCACGGCCAACACCGTGCTGACCACGGCCAACACCAAGCTGCAGGCCATGGACACGGCGCAGCTGAGCGAGCGCTGGACCAAGGCGGCCGACGCGGTCGCGACCGTCGCGACCAACCCGGAGATCAAGAAGGCGTTCGCCACCCTGAACGCCGCAGGCAACGATTCGCGCGCGCTGATCGCGAAGCTGGACCAGCAGGTGCAGCCGTCCAGCGACAAGCTCGTCCGGACGCTCGACGAGGCGCGCCAAGCCCTGGCCACCTTCAACGCCGCGGCCGCGAGCGCCCAGCGCTTCATTCAGGCGCAGTCCGGCTTGGGAGCGGAGGCGGACAAGACGATGGACCAGTTGCGCGAGGCGGCGATGGCCGTGCAACGGCTGGCCGATTTTCTGGAACACAACCCCAATGCGTTGATCACCGGCCGCAAGCCGCCGCAATGAGGCACCACCCTCAAAGGACGGAGGAGCACAGATGAAGACAAACGATGACGCCAGGATTCCACGGCGTTCCGGTCGGCGGCTTTCGCTGTCAGCGCTCGGCCCGCTGGCCGCCGGCCTCTGGCTTCTGCTGGCGGGCTGTCCGCTGGCGAATCTTCCCCAGGCGCAATCCGATCCCACCCGCTATTACCTGCTCGCCGCCACCGGCTCCGGCTCCCCCGCGGACACCGGAGCGACCGAGCATCGCTGGGCGGTGGGGGTGCGCGCCGTGGAAGTTCCGTCTTATCTGCAGTCGAAGTCGTTCGCCGTCCGTTCCGCGGCCAACGAAATCAAATACCTGGATTTCACCTGCTGGGGCGAACCGCTCGACCGGGGCATTGCGCGCGTGCTGGCGGCCGACCTGCAGGCGCTCAAGGGCGTGGCACGGGTGTCGCTGCCGCCGCTCCGGCCCGACGAACGGAGAGATTTCGAGGTGATGGTGCGGGTGACCGCCTGCGAGGGCGCGACGGACGGGGGCGTGCAGTTTGCCGCCGACTGGCGCGTGGGCGCCCCGGGCGGCGCCGCGCCGGTGGCCGAGGGCAGCTACGTCGCGACCGGGCTGCGCTGGGACGGCCATGATTACGGCCAGCTCGCGGCGAAGCTCAGCGGGGCGGTGGCGGACCTGGGCCGAGAGATCGGGGCCGCGCTGGCGCCGCCGCCGAAATAACGAGGCCAACCGGCGGACCGGACCCGCCGGGCGGCGTTTTGGGCTTGTCATCTACTACAGATGTATGTTTTATAACTACAGCAATAGGAGACCGGGTGAAAAAAGCTCAAGCCAGCCTTTCCCGCCTTGAACTCGAGATCATGCGGCCGCTCTGGCGCCTCCAGCAGGCGACGATCCGGGAGATTCGCGAGGCGTTGCCCGAGGGGCAGCGGCCGGAATACACGACGGTGCAGACGATCGTCTACCGGCTGGAGACCAAGGGTGCGGTGGCGCGGGTGAAAAAGGTGGGGAACGCCCACGTCTTCGCGCCGGCGGTGTCGCACAAGTCCACCGTGGGCGTTCTGGTCGAGGACCTGGTGCGGCGCCTCGGCGGCACGGCGGAGCCGGTCATGGCCCATTTGGTCGAGTCCGGCCGGATCGGGCTTAAGGAGGTTCGGGAATTGGGGCTGCTGCTCCAAAAGTCGAAGGAGGAGCGCAAGGAATAAGGGGAATCCGGCGATGAATGCCCTCTGCTATTTCTGGCTGCACGCAGCCGCGCTTCACCTCTGGCAGGCCACGCTTTTTGGCCTGGCCGTCAGCTTGGGCCTCGTGCTGCTGCCGGGCGCGCCGGCCCGGATGCGGCATTTCGCCGGCTGGCTGGCTCTGCTGCGCTTCGTGCTGCCGGCCGGCCTCCTCGCTCCGCTGCTCGGGTTCCTGCCGGGGGGCGCGCCCGGTGGTTCCTGGCTGCCGGCGGGCTTCAGTGCGCTGTTGCTGCCGGCGTTCATCGTCTCGGGAAACGCCCGTGGGGCGCCGCCGGCGGCGTTTTCGCCCCTATCGGATCCCGCCGTCCTGATCGTGCTCTGGTGCGTGGGCACGATTGTGCTGCTCGGGGTGGGAATGGTTCGGCTCGCCCGGGGGCTGCGGGCGGTGAAACGGCGGGAAGTCCCGTTTGCGGCCGGAGACCGGGAGCGTTTGGAGGCGCTGGCGCGCCGGGCCAATCTCCGCCCCGGCCGAGTCACCGGCTATTATGTCGCGCCCAGCGGTTGGCTGGGTGTCGTCGGCCTGTTTCGATCCAGAATAATCGTCCCCGAGGGACTGTTCTCGGCGTTGGATGACCAGGAAGTGGACTCGGTGCTGCTGCACGAGCTCATGCACGTGCGGCGGCGCGACAACCTGCTCCGGCTGTGCCAGGCCGGAGTGGTGTGCCTCTTCTGGTTTCATCCGCTCGTCTGGTGGCTGGACCGGCGGCTGCGCTGGGAGAGCGAACGCGCCTGCGATGAAGCGGTGCTGCGCTTGACCGGTGCCAACCACGTCTATGCCAGTGGTCTGTTCAAGGCCATGCGGTTTGCGCTGGGACTGGATCTCCCGGGGGTGTCAGGCATGTCCCGGCTGCGGCTGCAAACCCGCATTCAGGCCGTGCTCAACCATCAAAATCGAAAGGATTCCCCTGTGAAACTCGCATTCACAGTCAGTGCGCTCGTTGGCCTCTTCGGTCTGGCCACGCTCGTGGCATCGACTCCGGCCGCGCCCGAAGCAACGGGTGCCGCCACCACGCCCGCCACGGCGGGAGAGAAGCCCGCGGACCTGGGCAAGGCTACGCCTTTTCGTGTCGTCGCCGCGTCATCCGATGACAAGGTTCTGGAGCTATCTGAGCTCGATCAGATTCCCGTCCCGCGCCGGCAAACGCAACCGCTCTATCCCCTCGAGCTCAAGAAGGCACACGTGACGGGTGAGGTGGTGGTCTCCTGGATCCTGGACGAAGAAGGGAATGTCGGCGCCGTCAAGGCGGAGAAATCGACCGATCACCGGTTCGACCAGGCGGCGGTCGACGCGGTGCGGCAATGGAAGTTTCGTCCCGGGATGAAAGGCGGAAAACCGGTGAAGGTGTTGATGAAGGTGCCGATCGTCTTCAGTTTCAATAACTGACGCCCACGCTTTCTGGATTGAAACTCCGCTTCCTCTTGGAGCGGGGAAACTGCGAAGAACCGCCGCCGGCAAGCGGCGGTTTTTCTTCCGCCGTCCGTCCGGTCACTTCAAGGCCGCGGCGATGCGCTCGAGCGCCGTGGCGACGTTTTCCCGGCTGTTGAACGCGCTGATGCGCACGTGCCCCTCGCCGCACCGGCCGAAGCCGGCGCCCGGCGTGACGACGACGCCGGCCTGGGTGAGCAGGAAGTCGAAGAACTGCCAGGAGTCGCGGCCGACGTTCGCCCAGATGTAGGGCGCGTTGTCGCCGCCGACGCAGGGCAGACCGAGATGGGTGAGGGCCTCGCGGATGAGCTTCGCGTTGCCCAGATAGAAATCGGCCAGCGCGCGTGTCTGCCGCCGGCCCTCCGCGGTGAAAATGGCGGCGGCGGCGCGCTGCACGGGGTAGGAGACGCCGTTGAACTTGGTCGACTGGCGCCGGTACCACAGGCCGTGGAGCGGATGGGCGCTGCCGGCCGCGTCGTACGCCACCAGCGTCTTGGGCACCACGGTGTACGCGCAGCGCGTGCCGGTGAAGCCCGCGGTCTTGGAAAAGCTGCGCAGCTCGATGGCCACCTCGCGCGCACCGGCGATCTCATAGATGGAATGCGGCAGCTGCGGGTCGCGGATGAACGTCTCGTAGGCGGAGTCGAAGAGGATCACGGCCCGGTGGCGCTTGGCGTACTCGACCCAGGCGGCCAACTGCGCGCGCGTGGCGACGGCGCCCGTCGGATTGTTGGGGAAACAGAGGTAGACGAGGTCGACGGCCTGGGCGGGCGGGGCGGGGATGTAGCCGTTGGCCGGGGTCGAGTCGAGGTACACGATGCCCTCGTACCGGCCGTCGCGCTGGTGGCCGGTGCGGCCGGCCATGACGTTGGTGTCGAGATAGACCGGATAAACCGGATCGGGGATGGCGACGCGGATGTCGGAGGCGAAAAGCTCCTGGATGTTGCCGCAGTCGCACTTGGCGCCGTCGGAAATGAAGATCTCGTCGGC
This sequence comes from uncultured Opitutaceae bacterium, assembly GCA_964484165.1. GTDB lineage: Bacteria > Verrucomicrobiota > Verrucomicrobiia > Opitutales > Opitutaceae > Fen-1467. The sequence continues at coordinate 7,169 of CAZAFS010000065.1, forward strand.
TTCGATTGCGCAGCCCCGCCCCTGGTAATCCTGCTGCGCAATGGCCTCGCGCAGAAACGCGTAGCCCTGGTCGGGACCGTAGCCCTTGAAGGTTTCGCGCCGCGCCATCTCGTCGGCCGCGGCGTGGAGCGCCGCCACGCACACCGGCGGCAGCGGCTCGGTGACGTCGCCGATGCCGAGGCGGATGATGGCCCGGCCCGGGTGGGCCTGCTGGTACTCGGCCACGCGGCGGGCGATGTCGGCGAAGAGGTACGACGCCGTGAGCTTGGTGTAGTGTTCGTTGATGCGGATCATCAAGGAGTGAAAGTGAGAGTGAGGGGGGAATGAGCGAGTGAAGTGAGAGGGAAAGTGATCGCGGATGGCAGACGCCGTCGAATCGGGCGCGCCGAGCAAAGGACTTGATTTAAGTTGGCCGGACCGGGATAGTTCAAGCCCGGTCTTTTCCGACTAGCGCGCGACGCGGCCGCCGGCCCTCTCCCGCCATGCAAGTGATCACTTCCGTTTT
>CAZAFS010000065.1:7773-12253 GCA_964484165.1 uncultured Opitutaceae bacterium
GCGCGCGACGCGGCCGCCGGCCCTCTCCCGCCATGCAAGTGATCACTTCCGTTTTCGACATGCAGTCCACCGCGGTGGATTTGCGGTCCAAGGACCGGCTGATCGGACTGGTGCCGACCATGGGGGCGCTGCACGAGGGTCACCTCAGCCTCATCCGCCTGGCGAAGGAGCGCGCCGACACGGTGGTGGTGTCGATTTTCGTGAACCCGACGCAGTTCGGGCCCAACGAGGATTACGCCAAATACCCCCGCGAGCTGCCGCGCGACCTCGACCTGTGCGACAAGGCCGGCGCCGACATCGTGTTCACGCCGTCCGTCGAGGAGATGTATCCCAAGGGCTACTCGACCTACGTGGCCGAAGAGCTGATCTCGAAGCCCCTGTGCGGCATTTCCCGTCCGACCCATTTCCGCGGGGTCACGACGATCGTCGCCAAGCTGTTCAACCTTGTGCGGCCCGACCTGGCGGTCTTCGGCCAGAAGGACGCCCAGCAGGTGGCGGTGATCAAGAAGATGGTCAACGACCTGCATTTCTGCATCGACATCGTGACGGCCCCTCTCGTGCGCGAACCTGACGGCGTGGCGATGAGTTCGCGCAATCGTAATCTGACCGCGACCCAACGGGAGGAGGCGCGCGTCATCTCCGAGGCGCTGAAGCGCGCGAAGGCCATGGTCGATGGCGGCGTGCACAACGTCGACCGCCTCGTGGCCGAGGCCACCCATCTCATGGGGACGCGGCGCCGGGTGCGGGTGATCTACGCGTCCGTCGTGGACCGCTGCACCATGGAGGCGGTGCGGGAGGTGCTGCCCGGCAAGGCCATGATGGCCATTGCCGCCTGGGTCGATGAGGTGCGGCTGATCGACAACATCCTCCTGTAGGGCAGGCCGCCGGCGGGAGGCGGGGATGGTCGGGGGAGGAGAATCTTCGGATCGAATTCGGCAAGCGGCCCCGGACCGTCTACGGTGGAGACATGTCCCGTTCCTTTGACGTTCTCGTTGTCGGCAGCGGCATCGCCGGCCTGAGCTTCGCGCTGAAAGTGGCGCAGCGCGGCCATCGCGTGGCGATTCTCACCAAGAAAACCAGCGCCGAATCAAACACCAACCGCGCGCAGGGTGGCATCGCCGCCGTCATGTCGAACACCGACGACTTTGAGAGCCACGTGCGCGACACGCTGGTCGCGGGCGACGGACTGTGCGACGAGCGGGTGGTGCGCGAGATCGTGCGCGACGGGCCGGCGCGCGTGCGGGAGCTCGTCGACTTGGGGCTGCGGTTCTCACGCGATCGGCGGGGCCGCTACGAGCTGGGGCGCGAGGGCGGGCATTCGCAGCGCCGCATCCTGCACGTCAAGGACATGACGGGCAAAGCCATCGAGGAGGTGCTGCTCCACGCGGTGGCCCGCGAGCCGCGGGTCGCGCTGCTGGAGCATTATTTTGTCATCGACGTGGTCACGGCCGCCAAGCTGGCCGCGGCGGGGCCGCCCCGATCCCGCGGCCGCCGACACGGGATCACCCGACGCCCGCGGCCCGACCGCGTGGTCGGCCTGTACGCCCTCGAGGTGCGGAGCGGCCGGGTCAAGACCTTCGCGGCGCCGGTGGTCATGCTGGCCACGGGCGGGGCGGGGCAGGTTTACCTGTACACCACCAACCCCGACATCGCCACCGGCGACGGCATCGCGATGGCCTACCGCGCGGGGGTCGAGGTGCGCAACATGGAGTTCATGCAGTTTCATCCCACCACGCTTTATTCGACCACCCCGACGCGATTCCTCATCAGCGAGGCTGTGCGCGGCGAGGGCGCGGTGCTGCGCAACCACGAGGGGGTGGCGTTCATGCGGCGATACCATCCGGAGGCCGATCTGGCGCCGCGCGACATCGTGGCGCGCGCCATCGACCAGGAAATGAAGCGGTCGGGGGCGCCCCACGTCTGGCTGGACATCACGCACCGGTCCGCGGCGTTCCTGCGCGGACGGTTTCCCCAGATCTGCGCGACCTGCCGGCAGTTTGGCTTCAACCTGGCCCGCGACATGATTCCGGTCGTGCCCGCCGCGCATTACACCTGCGGGGGGGTGGTGTCCACGCTGGCCGCCGAAACCGGTCTGCCCGGACTTTACGCTTGCGGTGAGGTGGCCTGCACCGGGCTCCACGGGGCCAACCGGCTGGCCAGCAATTCGCTCCTCGAGGCCGTCGTCATGGCGCATCGCGGCGCGGAGGCGGTCGATCATTACCGGGGCACGGTGGCGCGGGAACCCGTCCGAATTCCGCCGTGGGCGGACCTCGGCGGTGGCACGGAGGATGAGCGGGTGGTGGTGACGCACAACTGGGACGAACTCCGCCGCACCATGTGGGATTACGTCGGCATCATGCGCACCACCAAGCGGCTGGAACGGGCTCGCACGCGCATCGCCAAACTCGGCCGGGAAATCCGTGAGTACTACTGGAATTTTTCGGTGGAACCGCGCCTGCTGGAGCTGCGCAACCTCGTGCAGGTGGCGGAGCTCATCGTGGCGTGCGCGCTGCAGCGAAAGGAGAGCCGCGGACTCCACGCCACAATGGATTTTCCGCGCAAGCTTGAGGTCGCGCGCGAATCAACCGTGAGAAAGGTCTGATTTCACTCTGAAACGGCTTCTGAAAAACCCTGTGAATAACTTGTCAGCAAAGGGGGTTCGAGCGGCCGCTGCGGTTTCTGGGTGCCATCGGGTGGGTCTGCGAGCCGTGGCCGGACTCCATGCGATACCTCGCGTTGAAACCGCAGGTTTTCACGCCGAGCCGCAGGAGTTTGAGAAGCGAATTCTCAACAGACGGCGTACTGCGCGTTCGGAGAACCGCCGAGTTCCTGGCCGCACAAAGATGGTAGGTCCTGTAAACCACTTAATAACAACAGGATAATTGGACTTATAGCAGGGCAAATGACGCGCGGAGTTTGATCTGTGTTGGCTCGCGTGACGTATTGCTTGCCGGGGTGACTGGAACAAAGCCGGCGGGAAGGGTTTCGGCGGCACCGCCACGCGCCAAAATCCCGGACTTACCGAGGGCAAATTTTTTTCATTCTTTGGAAAAACGACCGATTTTTCAACCTACGAAGGCGCAAATGGACCCTGTGAAGAAGTCCGGGGTTGGAGTGCGGGATCAACCGCCGGGCGGAGTCGGCCCGGAGGGGACTATGACGCCACTGCGGCCGTGACCGGCGCCACAACCACTTCAATGCCTTTCGTCCTGAGGGTGGCCACGAGCGCCTCGGGCGCCAAGCCATCGGTCACGACGGTGTCCACCAAGCTGAGATCCGAAAGGAAGAAGGTCGAACGCCGGTCAAACTTCGTGTGGTCGAGACAGAAGATCACTTTGGCGGCGCCAGCCATCATCGCGCGCTGAATATCCACGAGCAGGGCGTGCGAGTTGTAGATTCCCTCCTCGCTGATGCCGCTGCCGCCCAAGACGGCGACATCGGCGTGCACCCGGGTGAAAGTCTCCACCGCATGAGGTCCGACCAGCACGCCCAGCCGCGGGTAGATGATTCCCCCGGAAACCAGCACCTCCTGGCGGTTGAGGCCGGAAAAGAGATTCGCAACCGGAAGGGAGTTGGTGATGACCTGCGCGACGCTGTCGCTCAGATGCCGGGCCACGTGATAGCAGGTCGTCCCGCTGTCGATTATGACATTCTGCCCGGACTGAACGAGGGCTGCGCAAGCGGCGCCGATCGCCTCTTTCTCCTCCACCTGGCGGGAATCGCGGATGTTGAAAACAAACTCATCCGACTTCGGCTGCAGGGTGCGGGCTCCACCATGAGTGCGCCGCGCCTTGCCGGCTCGTTCCAATTCGGCCAGATCGCGGCGGACGGTTGAAACCGACATCCCAACTCGCTGTGCAAGCTCTTCCAATGACGCGAATTCAGCCTCTTGAAGATAGGCCTCAATCCTCGCATGGCGCTCTTCCGATTGCATTTTGTTGGCAGAGATTGAGAGAAAATGGGAGATAATGCAACTTTATCTTTGACTAAATGCACCAAACATCCCAGATCCTTGGCAGAAAGCTGCCATTTTCTTTCATGTTGCCGCCAACCCCGATGCCTCATCGCGCTGAAGTCGAGCACTTGGTGCGTCGCGCTCTTTATCAGCAATTGGGTCGCAGGCCGCCGCGTCCGGCTCTTGCTCCAAACCCTTTGGTGGTGAACGTCAGCGCCCGTCATTGCCATCTGACGCCAGCGGCGGTCGTCGCGCTTTTTGGCCCGGGCCATGCCCTGACACCGATGAAATGGCTTTATCAGAAAGGCCAGTATGCGGCGCAGGAGACGGTCACGCTCATCGGTCCGCGGAGCCGCGTCATCTCGAACCTGCGGATTCTCGGCCCGTGTCGCGATCTGAACCAGGTGGAACTCGCGCTCACCGACGCCATCGCGCTCGGCTTCGAAGTGCCGGCGCGCCTGTCGGGCAATATCGCGGGCACGCCGGGCGGCATGCTCATGGGCCCGAACGGGTTTTTCGAAATGA
>CAZAFS010000066.1:0-12225 GCA_964484165.1 uncultured Opitutaceae bacterium
ATACATCTCGCGCAGCTCCCTGGACGTTAGAACCCTGGTCGTCGCATTGTTCCTGATCGAAGGAGCTTCCTTGACATATAGATAAACCTCACCGGTTTCGGCGCGAGGCTTCACAGTGATGACCAAGAAGAGCCGCCCGCCGGGGGCGTCGACCTCGTATATGTCGAGGGGCACGATGGGGTCGATTTCACGGGATAGAATTTCCGTTAGCTTGTCCTTCGTGCAGTCCGCGCTCGCAATCGGCGACAGCGCCGTTGCGCGATGAGTCTCTTTGTCCTCATCAACCCCAATGATAATCTGACCGCCCGGTCCGTTTGCCATGGCAACCACGTCCCGCCTAAGGTCCCCGTAGACAGTCTCTTTCCGCTTATTCCTCTCTTTGGGGTCCGTGATCTTGGGAATACCGCTGATGATGTAGGCCGCTCTTGAAGTCCAAGACATCCGTCTCTTGTTGCCTGCAGTCACAGAACGCGGAGATTGCAGCGTAGGTCAATTTAGGGAGGTAGGGCATGTCGGATTGGAATGATAGTCCTCAATAACGGCGCCGCTCGACAGCACGGAAAGCCACCTAACCCCCGCCTCCATGCTATAAATAGACCGCTGGCCGGATTGAATCTCGAGCGCGACGGGGATGGCATGATCCGCCGAGTCTGGCACCCCATTGAGTGGCATAAGGTTCGGATGCCGTCTTGATCATACCTTGGAGTTTGATAGCCTCGCCATTTCTTAGCCATGCCACCCCGCATCACCTCTGGCGCCAGATGCTGGTCCCTTCTGTTTGTTTTGGTGGCGGCGCTGGTTTGCGCCGCCGATCCGCTCGAGGATGCGGACAAATCGGCCGGTGAATTCGTCAAGCTTCAGATTGAGGACGCGCGCCTGGCAACGGAATGGCGCGCCCAGCGCGAGTTGCTTGAATCCCTGGTGCGCGCGTTTCAAGAGCGCGCGGTATCGCTCGAGGAAAAGAGAGACCTGACGAAGGCGAAGACGGCCAGAGACCGCGAGGACCTCGACGCCATGCGCGCCAAGATCCAGAGCGCAAACGATGATGTCAGGATATTCGAGACCCGATTGAACGCGCTGAGCGCGCAGTTGCTCGCCCTCCGGCCGCGCCTGCCGCCGCATCTCTCGGAAGCATTGGAGATGTCTTACCGCACGCTCGCGGACACCGGGGTGCCGGCGGGCGAACGCATGCAGCAGGCGATGAACGTGCTGAACCGTTGCGCGCAGTTCAACCGGATCGTCACCGTGGGCGAGGACGTGCTTTCGCTGGAGGGCGAGCCGCCGGAAAAATCGTTGCCGGTGATCTATTGGGGGCTGAGCCACGGCTATGCCGTGGATCGCGTGGCCCGAAAGGCCTGGGTCGGCTCGCCCGGGCCGTCCGGTTGGCGGTGGGAGGCCAGGCCGGAGGCGTTCGACGGTGTGGTCAGACTCATCGCGATCGCCAATGACAAGGCGGATCCGACCTACGTGGCGGTTCCCGCCCTCGTGACGCGTTCGCTCTCCGCGACACCCGGGCCCCAAGCACATGAATAAAAGCATCGCAGGCGTGCTCGTGCTGCTGCCGATTCTCGGCGTTGCGTACGGCGCGCCATCTTTCGAGGAATCGATGCAGACGGCCGCCGCCGAGTATCGTGAGCGGGCCGTTCACGCGGCGGAGGCGTTAAACAAGACGCGCGCACGCATCGCCGATGAGAAAGCGCCGCTTTTGCAGCAGCTGCGCGCGGCGGAAGATCGCCTGGTTGCCGCCGAAAGCGAAATCACGCGCCTCGAGACACTGCGGGAGAACTCCACCGAGCTGCGCCACAAGATGCTGCAAGAGCTGGAGGCGATCCGCCGGACGACGACCTATGCGGGCACGTTGGCGCACGACGGCCTGAAGGCCACCACCGACGCGCTGGCGCCGGGCGAGGATCAATGGACGGCCAACCAGTTGCAGGCGCTGCAAAAGCAGCTCGACGACGCAGCGGCGGCGGGCGCGAGCGGGCGCGCAGCCATGGACGTCGCAGACTTCCTGCGGGCGCGCACGGAGCAGGCCTTGGGCGGTTATCGCGCGGACGGCAAAGTCATGATCGCTGACACGAGTCAAGTGCTGGCGGGCATATTCGCGTTCGTTGGGCCGGAGACCTATTTTCTGCCCGCGGACGGCGGTCCCGTCGGGACGGTGCGTCCCCGCGAAGGGGCGAGGTATCCCATCAGCTATCCGCTGGCGAACTGGAAAGCAAAGGACGCGGCGGCGCTCTTTTCCGGTCGTTCGGGGTTGATCCTGGCGGATGCCTCGGGTGGAAAGGCACTGCGCCTGGACGAGACGAGGGGAACGTTTTGGCAGCATGTGCAAAAGGGTGGAGCGGTGGCGATGGTGATCGTGATCGTCGGCGTTTTGGCGGCCGCGATGATTCTGCAAAAGGTGCGGGATCTCGCGCGGATGGGAGTGGATTCCCCGGCGACGGTGAAAGCCTTCCTGAACACGGTCGCGAGCGGGAACACCGCCGAGGCCGAGATGATGGTCAAGACGCTGAAGCGCACGACGCGCGAGTTGTTTTCGGTCGGCCTGCAATCCGCCGACCAGCCCAAGACGATCCTGGAGGAGCGCCTGCAGGCCGTGCTGCTGGAACAGCGGCTGCATTACGAGCGCCGGCTTCCCCTGCTCGCCGTGATCGCCGTCGCCTCCCCGCTGATGGGCCTGCTGGGAACGGTCGTCGGCATGGTAAAGACCTTTGCGCTGATCACGGTGTTTGGCACGGGCAACGCGGGGAAGCTTTCGAGCGGCATCTCCGAGGTGCTCGTCGCCACCGAGCTCGGCCTCGCCGTGGCGATTCCGACGCTCGTGGCCCACGGCTTCCTCGCGCAACGCATCCACAAGAACCTGTCGCTGCTCGAACGCTACGCCCTGCAATTCACCACGGCCGTGGGGGCCGCGCAGGTCCTGACGCGCAACGGCCGCGACACCCCGGTTCCCGCATGAGTCCCCTGCTCGAGCTCGTCAGAAAAGGCGGCCCCGCGGTCGTGGCGATCATGGCGCTTTCGGTCGTGTTGTATTCGCGGTGTTTCAAGTTGCTGTTTTCGTTGCGCCGGATGGGTGATCGGACGGCAACCGCGATTCCGGCGTCCGAGGCGCGGCAGATGCAGCAGGAGATTGGCGATTTGTTCCGGCAGCAGCGGATCGCGCTCGGGGCGATGATCGCGGCGGCCCCCCTGCTCGGGCTGCTGGGCACCGTGAGCGGCATGACGAAGACGTTCGATGGCCTTGCGAAGCAGGGTGGCGGCAAGTCGATGGAAGGGCTGGCCCGCGGCATTTCCGAGGTGCTCGTTGCCACGGAGTCCGGGCTGTTGGTCGCCCTGCCGGCGCTGCTGTTCGTCTGGCTCGCGCACCGCGAGATGCAGAAGCGCGTGCGGCAGCTGAACCAGCTCACCCGAGGCGAAAAGGAGGGATCCCGGTGATCGGCAAAAGCGATGGCCACCGGCGGTTCGAGACCACGCACATCGACGTGGTGCCCATGGTCGACTGCATGATGGTCCTGGTGATCTTTCTGATGATCAGCAGCGCGTTTGTAAACGATCCGGGCGTCGAGGTGCAGAAACCGGATGTGGCCGGCACCACCAACGTGGAGCAGACCGCGCTACTGATCGCGATCACGGCGGACAACCGCGTTTATTTCGGCGGGCAGGAGATTCGCACGGACCAAGTCGCTTCGGTCCTGAAGCAGGCGGTGATCGGCCGTTCGCCCGTCGTGATCATTCGCGGCGATCGCGCGGCAAACCTGGGCGTTTTCGCGGCCGTTTACACGGAAGCGAAACGATCGGGAATTCAACACGTCCAGTTCGCCACCGCCCGGGCGAATTGAAGGGCGCCGATGCAACCGATGGCGGCCATTTTTCATCCGGGCGCGAGGGGGTCGGCCATCCGAGAGGAAGCGGCCTTCTGGGGTGCGGGGCTGGCTTTCACGTTTCTGCTGTTCTTCGCCATGGCGCACATCGAAAATGTCCGGGGGCACGAGCTTTCGCTCGAGATCGAAGACATGCCCGTGGTGTCGATCCCGTTCGAGCCGCCGCCGGCGCCGCCGAAGGTCGCCGAAGCCGCGCGGGCGCCCCAAGACCTGATGCCCCTGGCCGGCATCGACGTGGAGGCATCGGATAGCCCAATCAAGGTCGCCGTGGTGCCGCCGGATTTGGAAGCGCTGGTTCCGAGCGAGCGCATCCCGCCCCGAGCCGTGGTCGATCTCGGCTTCCACACCGAATTCAGGCCCAACGCGGAGGTCGACTTCGACTTCCACCGGGTCTATCAGCAAACCGAAGTCGATGAACGGCCTCACGCCGTGGTCCGCGCGGCGCCGATGGTGCCGTCCGAGGTGTTCGGAACGGCGTCGATGCTGCGCGTGACGCTCCTGCTCGTCATCGATACGGACGGTCGCGCCGCGAGCACACAGATCCTGAAGTCCTCCGGCCAACCCGTCTTTGACAACATTGTGACGCGGACGGTGAAAGACCAATGGCTGTTTACACCGGCCATCCGACGAGGTAAAAAGGTGAAGTGCCTCGCCGAACAGGCCATTCGGGTCAACCTCCCCGGTGGATCTCCTTTCGATACCCAATGAAACCCCCGCGGCTGCTCCTGGTTTTCGCACTCACGCTCGTGCAACCGTGCGTCGCCGATGAAGACATGGACCGGGGGTTGTTCAACCTGTTCAAGAGCCTGGAATCGACGCCGGAGCATGCGCAGCATCGCCCCGCACTCGATCCGAAGCGCATCATCAACGAATCGAATTCGTTCCTCAAGGAGCGCGAGCCCGAGATGACCGCCGAGGAGTACGCCATCTATGAAAAAGTCACCACCATGTTGACGACCAACGTGGATCTCGCGGTGAAGATGCTCGAGGCGATGATGAGCGAGAAGGAGCCGCCCAGCCCGGCGTTCGAGTTCATCCTGGGCAACGCCTACTACGCGGCGAACCAAGTGGAGCGGGCCGAGCAGAGCTACCGCAGCGCGGTGAAGCGTTACCCGAGCTTTCTCCGCGCTTGGAGCAATCTCGGCGTGCTCTGCTATTCGAGCGGCCGGTACGCCGATGCGCGGCCATGCCTGTCGACGGCGGTGGTGCTGGGCGATCGGGATCCGGTCAACTTCGGCCTGCTGGGCTACTGTTTGGAAAAGGAGGGCGATACCGTGTCCGCGGAAATGGCCTACCTGCAGGCGGTGAGCGGCGACCCGACGAACCTGGACTGGAAGGAGGGCCTCCTGCGCATTTACCTCGAGGCCAAACAATATGGCCGGGCCGAGCCCCTGGTACGGAGCTTGATCAAAGCAAAACCCGCCGAGGCGCGTTATTGGCTCAATTATGCCGGCATACTCCTGGCTGAGCGGCGCAAGGTCGAAGCGATGGTGGTGCTCGAGGAAGCCGCCGCATCCGGCGCCGCCGGGCCGGACGAGCTGGCGCTGCTTGGCGATCTCTATGCCGAGCAGAACCTCACCGCCCAGGCGATTGCGGTCTATGAAAAGGTCCGGGGCGCCGAGCGAGCGCGGGGTGACGAGAAGCTGCTGCAATTCGCGCGCCTCCTCATCGCCGCCGACCGGCTCCCGGAGGCCGAGCAGGCGCTCGCGGCGATCACGGGGGAACTCCCGGCCTCCGCGCGGATCGTGCTGCTGCAGACCCGGGCGGATCTGGCGATGGCGCGCAAGCGCTGGCCGGAGGCGCGGCAGCAGCTTGAAGCCCTGCTCGCCTTGGCGCCCCTCAATGGGCGCGGGCTGCTCACGCTGGGGCGCACCTATTTGGAGGAAAAAAACGTGCCGCGGGCGACGGTGGCATTCGAGGCGGCCTATCGGATTCCTGACGTCGCCTACCAGGCGAGCGTGGAGCTCGCGAACATCGAAGTGATGAACCGGCACTTCGCCAAGTCCGCCGAATACCTGGAGAAGGCCCTGAGCATCGAAAAAACCGACGCCATCTCGGACTATCTGACCCGGGTGAGAGCCCTCGCTCGCAGCGAGACGCCAGTGGGAGACCTTCAGAAGACCGATTGATTGACGTGAACGGCTTTGCAGACGCGAAAAATGAATCACAACCTCCACCAACCATGAACCCCATCATTCCATTGGTTCCGCGTGCAGTCCGGCTCCTCGCATTGTGCCTCCTCGCGTTTCCACCAGCAGTCGGGACCGCCGCCGCCAGCTCGCCACCCGCGACTTCCGATGCAGGCGGCCCCGGGGGCGGTCCGCCGAAGCCTTACACGCTGTACGTGGGCACGGATTTCGCGATCGAGTGGGAAGGTCAGCTTCGCCCGGTGCAGGACGTGCGAGAAAACGAGTTTGTCGTGTCGGTCAACGGCAGCCCCATGGTCGTCAAGCCGCGCAACGCCGATCTCAAAATCAGGGCGGACGACGTGTTGAAGGTGACCTCGAGCACCGCGACGATCTCAAACTTCAAGGCGGAGCGCGCCTACACGCCGGAAAACGATCCCCAGGTCAAATTCGAAAGCATGGCCAGCATGGCCGCGTCCGCCTCGGCGGCGACGGACCTCGCGCGTGGCACCATGGCGCAGAAGCAAAGCATGGCGGGCTTTTCCGCCGCCTACGCGGCAACCATGGGCTCTCCGGAAACGCAGGCCGCTCTTGACGCCGCCGCGGCCTCCACGGCCACCTCCGCCGCGGATGCCGCTTCCGCCTTCCAGTCGAGCGCCTCCTCCGAGTCAAGTGATCTCAATGCGGCGCGCAACTTCTCCATCAAAATGCAATCGGAACTGGCGGCAGAGCGCTTCGATGCGTTCTCGCTGACGTTCGAGGTCTCGGCGCCGCGGCCGCTGACGAAGCCCTACATCGTGGTGGTGACTCGTTACCGTGAGCGGCCGGAGCAGCCTGACACCGAGCGCATCTGGACCTACGCGCAGGCGCTACGCCGGGTGGACATGAAGCCGGCGAGCGTCCGCATGGTCCGGGGCGGGTTTCCCGCGGGCTACAAGTTGGAGGATGTCCAGGTCCACCTCTATGACCAGGGCGTTGAAATCGCGACCAACGTCGCGCGAAAGCGCGTCGCCATCACGGCCGACGAGGCGTTCCAGTTCTCCATCGTCAACTATATCGAGAACCATCGAGGTGCCACCCTGCAACCGATGCCGCTGAAGATGACGTTGCCGGCGGACCTGCGTCAGCGCCTGCCGGCCGAGAAACTGAGCCGGAACTTTTACGTGCGAGTCAGCAAAAACGGGATGCCGACCGGCGCGTTTTCGGATGAAGCCTGCGTCGAGAAGATCACCGATCCCGACCTGGAAGCCGCCGCGTTGGCCCTGCGCTTCAATCCCGCCTTGAACGTCGGCAAGCCGGTCGAGGGAGTCGCTCCCGTGCGCCTCGACCAGCTCACCCTGTAACCACAGGCCGAGTCAGTGATGACGGTGGGCTGCCCCTCGCACGCACGCCCCCAGCCGGCAGGCAGTCACTTTGCCGGCATTTCAGTTCCCGTCGGGGTGCCGACTTCGACTTTGCCTTCCCTGCCCGCTTGACGGATCAGGCGCTACACGTTTTCGCCGAAGTATTGCGAGGCGCACGTGGTCATCGCCGCCAGCTGCTGATTGAAGGCATTGCCCTGCGCCGGAATGCTGAACCGCGCTTCCCACATCAGTTTCCAGCGCCTTTCCGCCACGAGCGTGTGATAGTCAAACGCCTTGAGGACGACAAAATAGCGGTCCTGCTCGAGTTCCGAGATCACGTCCCGGAATTGGCTGAACCAGGGAATTTTCCACGCCCTCTGCAGTTCGCCCCGATAACCGAGAATCCCGGCATTGATGAAATTGTTCTGGTCGCGTGCCGCGTTGGCGAGGTTCTGCAACATCATTGCTTGGTCCATCTCAAATTCCGCCGCAGCGTTCAGGTTAAATTCGTGGGTGCCGAACCCCGGTTGCCGCCAAGTCGTGATGCGTATCCCCGCATCGCGTCCTGCAGAAGCTGTTCGCCTTCGGAGTATCGGCCACGTCCAGCGCCAGTGGTCGTGCCCCAGGACACGCAGATGGCCAGATCGGTGTGCTTGGGATCGAATGAGGGAATGTAGCCGCGCTTTTTGAGCGATTCGGCGATCGTATGCGCGATGCTTTTAAAAGGAGAGGCCGTCGATGGATTTATCGACCATGAAGCCGTCGTGACGACCACCCTCGGCAAAGGTGTACGATTCGGGTTTGAACGAATTGTCAGGGAGCCGCGTCCGCATGTAACCGTTGTAGACGCGCACAAAGATCGTGACGTCGGGGTCGGCGCGGACGGCGAGCGCGCCGGGAATCAGCATCAGGGCGGTGAGCAAGCGGCCGGCACGGGCGATGTGGGGGAGGACAGCGGAGATGGACATGGTCGCTGTGGTAACACCGGCGAATAAAGATTTCGCCGGCCGAAACGCCATTCAATCGACGCCGATCATCCAGCTTTCAACAAGGCGCCGCAGGATTCGCCGGGATGATTTGGGGCGGCGCCAACGCTCACCACGGCTTGGCGTGGTCCGTGACCCCGGGCCAGTCGTCGCTCCGAAACGGCACCGCGGGCAGGCCCGCCCCGTTGTACAGGGTCGCGAGGGGATTGGATTGCCAGGCGTAGCGGACCGCCACGGGATCGGGGACCTCGGCCGACGCCACCACCACCGTGTCGCCCTCGATCCTCGCCTCGGCCCAGTGCCATTGCCGATCGGGGCCGGCCACGGAGAACTCCCCCAGCCTGTCGCCGCGGCATTTCAGACCGCCGTCGGAATGGTCAAAATGGATTCGCAGCGAGCCGCCGTCGCGCTCGAGCGAGCGGTAGCTGGGACCGTGGCCCGGGACATCCTTCCCGTAGGACAGGTCCAGGGCGGCGAGCGCCAGGCGCTCGCCGACGATTTTCTTTTGCGGGGGATGAATGTTATCCGCCTCGCCGGTGTCGATGGTGACGGCCAGACCGCAATTCGGAACCGTGCCCGCCGTCAGCGCCTGGACTTCGCGCAATTCGGCCCAGCTGTCGGTGCCCGGCTGGTCGCGGTGCGGCTTGAAGGCCGGGAGACTGACGATGAGGAAGGGCAGGTCCCCCTGCTGAAAGGCCCGGCGCCAATCCCGGATCAGCGCCGGCAGGAGCGTGCGGTACTGGTGGGCGCGCTCGGCGTTGGCCTCCCCTTGGTACCAGAGGAAACCGGTGAGCGCCAGCGGCAGGATTGGCTGGACCATTCCCTGGTAAAGCACCGAAGGCATGACGGGCCAATTTTCATAGCCGAGCGGCAGCGGATGCGGGGGCCGGGCATCCACGCTCACCGCGCCCTTCCACGCGCCGGCGAGCGAAATGTCCGGGCCGCCGGCAAAGGCGAGGTTGAGCTGATCGGGCGGGCTCAGGAAGCCGGATTTTGACTTCAGCTTGAAGACGCGGATGGTGATCAGATTGCGTCCGGGTTTGAGATCCGCGGCCGGGACCCGATAAGCCCGCGGGTTCTCGACCCACGCACTGGCTCCGACCCAATGGCCGTTCACGTAGGTGGTGTCCATCTTCTCGACCACGCCGAGGTGGAGGACGGCGTTTCCCGCCGGCAACGGATCCGGCAGCACGATCTCCTTGCGGAACCACACGACCGCGGGGACATCCGCGAGGACCAATTCGTCGAAGCCTCCGGGGAGATGCACGGGTTTCCAGGCGCGATCATCCAGATCCGGATCGGCCCAGCCGGCGCCGCGGATCCCGGCATCATATTCATCATACCAATGCATGATGTAGTTGCCGTATTCGGGCCCATGGCTGGCGCGCAGCCGCTCGACCTCCGCCATCGGGCGGTCGAAGTCCTTCATCGCGCGCAGAGTCGCAGGATCCATCCACGTCTCGACGGGGCTTCCGCCGAGGCAATCCTGAATCAGCCCGATGGGCACGCCGGTCTCCGCCTGCACCCGGCAGGCGAAGAAACAGGCCACAGCCGAGAAGCCGCCGTTGGCGCTGACGGTCTGCGGGGTGCAGACTTTCCAGGTTCCCATGGGCACGGCCGCGGGAGCGTACGCCGGATGCGAGGCCACGGTGAACAGACGGATGGCGGGGTGGTTCGCCGCGGCGACTTCGCGGGCGCCGTCCTGGGCCCGGGGCAGGCCGAACTCCATGTTGGACTGGCCGCCACAGAGCCAGACGTCGCCGACGATGACATCGTGCAGCTCGAGGTGTTGCGGTCCGTCGATGGTCACGACGCACTCGGTACCGACGGGCGGCGGCGTCACCTGCGCCTGCCAGCGCCCATCGGCGCCGGCGACCGCGCGGCCGGTATGTCCGTCGATTTCGACGCGCACGACGGCTCCGGACGTGGTCCAGCCCCAAAACGTGTTTGGCTTCCCACGCTGCAGTACCATGTGGTCGCTGAAAATCGGGCTCAGGAAGGGCAGCGCGGTGGCCGGCGCTGGGGCGGACTCGACCGCGCCGGCACTGACGGCCGGCAGGAGCGCCCAGGCGATCAGGAGGACGACCTGATGGACGGAGGGCCAGCCGGGACGACGGGGGTGCGGCCCGCGATGGTACGGAGAAGCCATGAAGGGCATCATGGCAGACTGGCCGTGGGGTGGCGGTGCGCCAAAGCCGCATTCGCTCTCACAATTGAATGAAAGCGCCCCGGTGCGCGGGGCGAAACCCGGGCCGTTCCGCTCAGCGGGGGAATCCTTAATCCGCCGGCCCCTCGGCGGCAGCGCCCGCCGCCCATGGCTTCACCCCGAGCATGCGATCGGCCCAGGCGATGAAGAAAGGCATGTTCGAACGATCCTCGTGGCCGCCGTCGTGCTGGCGCCAGACGAGCTGGCCATCGAGCAGTCCCGTGTTCACCGGCGGCATCTTCGCCGTGTGGTAATCCTCGCGCACCCCCAGATCGTGGGCCCCCAACAGCCGGTACACGGCACCGGCGTCGACCGCGGCCATGAAACTGCCCTGATGATCAAGCCAATTGGCGTCGCCTTTCGCCGGAACGCCATAGCTGATGAACACCGGACGCGGCGCGCAGAGGGCGATGAGTTCGTTGGCGTCCACCGGCAAGTCGTTCGCGTCCTTGCGGCCGAACGCCGCCTCGGCGGCGCCGTATTTCAGGAAATTCCCCGCCATCCAGTGGTACTCGCCGGAACTGGTCAGGTTTTCGACGGCTTCTCCGAAATCGCGCCGATGAGGCTTGACCCCGCCTTCGCCCGAGGAGCCGACCAGGGCGATCGCGAACCGCGGGTCGAAGGCCATGGTGACCAGCGCCGCCTTGCCAAAACGGGACACGCCCTCGATCCCGACCCGTTTCGCATCGACGGCCGGATCCGTACTTAGGTAATCGAGCGCCCGTGATGCGCCCCAGGCCCAGGCGCGCAGCGCGCCCCAATCGTCGGGCTTCCGGCGCTGGCCGCGGTTCGTGAGGCCGATGATACCTGCGGTCAGGCCCGCGCCGTTGTCGGCCTGAACGCTCATCGCGCTCAGGGAGACGTAGCCCCAGCCGTCCGCGATCAATTGGTCGGTCGAAGGGGGCACGGGCGGCGGCGGCCCGAAGGTGGGCGCCGGCTCGTCAGGCATGTTGCCGAAACCGAACATGATCAATACCGGCACGGCTTTCGTTGCGTCGGCCGGAGTGACGACGGCGATTTTGATGTCGACCGTGATCGCCGGGTCCGCCGCGTTATCCACGTGTCCGATCACCAGCCGCGCGTGCACGGGACGGCCCGCCATGTTGGTCTCCAGCGTGCGCGCAATGCTCCAAGTGACCTTCGGCTCGTCCACGGGAATGCGGCCGACAACCTCGCGTTCGAAGTCCTCCGCGATTTCCGGCCGCCGCTCGCGCCACCACCTCCCGGGCGTCGTGACTTTCCGTCCGTCCTTGAGCATCAATGCCTCGGGATAGTCCGGATACGGATTGGCCTTGGCCTGGTCGTAGTTGGCTGGATTGGGGGTGCCGGGCCCGGCGCTGCCGTTCCGTCCGGGACGCAGTTTCCTGATCCCGAGCCGGGCCATCATGTCGGCGTGGTCCTCGTCCGTGAGTTTCTGGAGGCGCTGGCGTTCCGTCGGGCTGAGCTGCCAGGGGAACACGGAGGTGGAATTCGCCGCCGCGGGGACCGGCGATGATTCTGCCGCGCGCCCGCAAGGAAGCGAAAGGCCGGCGAGAACGAGCGCAGCCAGGTAAACGTGCCTTCGTTTCAGCATGGTGAATTCAAAAACGGCCCGGGGCCGCTACCTACGGGTAATGTTGTCACCGGACAAAGCAACAGCAGGAGCCCGCGGAAAGAACTGAAAACCCGGTCCGGGCCGCG
>CAZAFS010000067.1:0-1659 GCA_964484165.1 uncultured Opitutaceae bacterium
CGGCGGGACTGTTTGTCGCGGCGGTCCTGACCAAGTCGGTCACCGCGACGCTGCCCGCGGCGCTGCTGGTGGTGCTTTGGTGGCGCCATGGCCGGCTGGAACGGCGGCGGGTGTGGCCGCTGCTGCCCTGGCTGGCCGCCGGCGGGGCCGCGGGCCTGTTCACCGCCGCGGTCGAGCGGACCTACGTCATCGCGGGCGAGGGATCCGACTTCACGCTGGATCTCGTGCAGCGGTGTCTGCTGGCCGGGCGGGTGATTTGCTTCTACGTCGGCAAGCTGGTCTGGCCGGCGGACCTGATGTTCATCTATCCCCGTTGGCACATCGACGCCTCCGCCGCCTGGCAGTGGCTGCCCGCGCTGGGGGTCGCCGCGCTGCTGGCGGTCCTGTGGTGGCGTGGGCGGCTGGCCCGCGCCGCAGCGGCGGGGCTGACGGCCGCGCTGCTCTTCATCGGCACGCTGTTCCCCGCCCTTGGCTTTCTCGAGGTCTTTCCGTTCCGCTTCTCCTATGTCGCCGACCACTTCCAATACCTCGCCGCCCCGAGTGCGCTGGCGCTGGCGGCGGCGGGCCTGGTCCGGTTGCTGGCGGGCCGGCCGCCGTGGGCGGGTCGCGCGTTCGCCGGCCTGCTGCTCGCGGGGCTGGGCGCGCTCACCTGGCGGCAGTGCGGCATGTACCGCGACGTCGAGACGCTCTATCGCACGACCCTCGCCCGCAATCCCGGCAGCTGGCTCGCCGAATACAACCTCGGCACGACGCTCCGCGCCGCCGGCCGCGCCCCGGAGGCCATCCCCCATTTCGAACAGGCCGTGCGGCTGAAACCCGATTATCCCGGCGCGTTGAACAACCTGGGCCTCGCCCTGATGGACACGGGGCGAATCGGCGAGGCCGCGGCGGTGTGGCGGCGGCTCGTCCGCGTCCAACCCGGTTCGGTGGCCGGGCACTGCAATCTCGGCAATGCGCTGCGGGCGGAGCACCGGGCCGGCGAGGCCGTCGCCGAGTATGAGGCGGCGCTCCGCCTCGATCCCGCCTACGCGGACGCCGCCTACAACCTCGGCGTGGTTCTGGGCGACCTGGGCCGGGACCGCGACGCGGCCCACCGTTTCCGGCAGGCGGCCCGGCTTCAGCCCGGTTTTCCGCCGGCCTGGTATGGTCTTGGCAACAGCCTGCAGGCACTGGGCCGGACGCCGGAGGCCCTGGCCGCGTACGAACAGGCGTTGCGCCTGAATCCCGACTACCCCGAGGTGCTCAACAACCTCGGCTGTCTCCTGCGGAACCTGGGCCGGCTGCCGGAGGCGGCCGCGGAATTCGGGCGGGCCCTGCGCCTGAAGGCCGACTACGCCGAGGCCCACAACAATCTCGGCACCGTCTTTGCCATGACGGACCGGCTGCCCGAGGCGACCGCGGAGTTCGAAACCGCGGTGCGTCTCAGGCCGGGATTTGCGGAAGCCCACTGCAATCTCGGCCACGCCCTGGCGGCCGCCGGGCGCCTGCCGGAGGCGATCGCCCATTGCGAGGCGGCCCTCCGGTTCAAGCCGGATTTGGTCGCGGCGCACCTTGAACTCGCGGCGGCGCTCGCGCAGGTCGGGCGGACCCAGGAGGCGCGGGCCCATGACGAGGAAGCCCGGCGGCTCCAGACACCGCCGTAGGCGTCCGGTCCGCTCC
>CAZAFS010000067.1:1759-11979 GCA_964484165.1 uncultured Opitutaceae bacterium
TGCTCGCGCTGCTCGCGGGATGCTCGGTCCGGCAGTACACCGTCAGCCGCCTGGGCGACGCGCTGGCGCGGAGCGGCGGCGGCGCGTTCGCCAGCGACGATGATCCGGAACTGGTCAAGACCGCCGCGCCGTTCAGCCTGAAGCTGATGGAGAGCCTGCTGGCGGAGGACCCCGGCAACGCGGAACTCCTGCAAACCGCGGCCAGCGGCTTCACCCAATACGCCTACGCCTTCGTGCAACAGGACGCCGACGAACTCGAAGCCACCGATCTGGCGGCCGCCCAGGCGATGCGCGGCCGGGCCCGGCGCCTCTACCTGCGCGCCCGCGACTACGGGCTGCGCGGCCTCGAGGCGCGCCATGCGGGCTTCGGCGCGGCGCTAGCGGCCAATCCGGCGCAGGCCGCGGCGCAGGTGACCCCGGCCGACCTGCCCCTGCTCTACTGGACCGCGGCGTCGTGGAGCGCCGCCATCGCCTTGGCCAAGGACGATCCCCCGCTGCTCGCGGAGCTCCCGAAGGCGGAGGCCCTGATCGACCGCGCGGCCGCGCTGGACGAAGACTGGGACCACGGCACGCTGCACACGTTTCTGATCACTTATGAAATGGTGCGGAGCGGCCCCGGCGACGCCGCGGCCCGCTCCCGCCGCCAGTTCGAGCGGGCGGTGGCGCTGTCGTCGGGCCGGCTCGCCGCGCCGTACGTGAACTACGCTGAAGCCGTGCCGCTCCAACGCCAGCAGGCCGCCGAGTTCCGGCGGTTGCTGGAACAGGCGCTGGCCCTCAACGCCGACGCCTACCCGCCGGCGCGCCTGTCCAACCTCGTCGCCCAGCGGCGCGCGCGCTGGCTGCTCGGCCGCATGGACGAGCTGTTCCTCAATCCCTGACCGGCGCCACCGGCCCGACCCGATGCCCATGATCCGCCGCCTCCGTTTTCTCGTGCCGGTCCTGCTCGCCGCCGTCCTGCTGCCCGCGGCCCGGGCGCAGAAAACGGTGCGCATCAACCTCGGTACGCTCGCGCCGCGCGGCTCCTCCTATCACCAGGCACTGCTGGCGATGGGCGAATCCTGGCGCATCGCTTCCGGCGGCAAGGTCCGGCTCGTCATCTACCCCGACGGCACGCAGGGCACCGAGGCCGACATGGTCCGGCTCATGCGCATCGGCTCGCTGCAGGCGGGCCTGCTCACCTCGACCGGCCTCGAAACCATCGAGAGCACGATCGCCGGCCTGCAGAAGCTGCCCTTTGTCTTCCGCGACTTCGCGGAGTTCGACTACATCATGCGGTTGATGAGTCCGCGCCTGGAGCAGAAGCTCGACGAGAAAGGTTTTCACGTCCTGTTCTGGCTCGACACCGGCTGGCTGCGGCTGTTCTCCACCGACGCGTCGCTCACCCCGGCTGATTTCGCCCGGCACCGCCTCTTTGTCTGGGCCGATCCGCGGCAGGCCGAGATTCTGAAGCGCATCGGCCAGAATCCGGTGGACCTCGAGGCCAACGACCTGCCCACCGCCCTGCAGACCGGGCTGGTGTCGGCCATGCCGGCGCCGCCGATCTTTGTCCTTGCCACCCAGCTCGACCGCCGCGCCAAGCACATGCTGCGGATCAACTACGCGCCGCTCCTCGGCGCCGCCGTGGTGACGAAGGCGGCGTGGGACCGGATCGCCCCGGAGTGGCAGGCGCAGTTTGCGGACGCCGCGCACAAGGCCGGCGACGAGATCCGCGCGCGCAGCCGCACCGAGAGCGAGGAGGCGGTCGCCGCCATGCAGAAGCGCGGACTCATCGTGCACGAGCTCACCCCGGAGGCGCGCGCCGCGTGGCAGGCCCTCGCCGACCAAGCCTACCCCCTGATCCGGGGAAAGTTGATGCCGGCCGACATGTTCGACGAGGTGCAGCGGGACCTGGCGGCCTACCGCGCCGCGCACGGCACCCAGTGACCCCTGGCAACGGATCCGCAGTCCGCCGCTACCGGGACGCCCGGCCGGCGTGCGCCCGCCGCCGCCGCACCAGCGCGTGCACCGTCCGGTCGCAGGTCCGGATGATCCAGCGCGGGCGCGGACTCTGAAACTGCGCCGGATGCCATTCCTCGCCGTCGGTGTAGAGCGTCGTGGGAATCACGCAGGTGCCGAACACCCAGTCGGCGACGGGCAGCGCGAAAAACCCGGAGATGGCCTCGTTGCAGTCGATCACGGCGTGGTGCCGCAGGTGAAAACTATAGGCCCGCCGCCAGAGCCAGCCCCACCGGGGCCCCTCCAGCAACGGCGCCCATTTTTCCAGCGGCCAGTGCTCGATGGCATGAAACACCTCGTACAGCGAGAGCGACACCGCGAGAGCCGCGTAACCCGACAAAAACCAGGGCAACGTCGGCAGCAGCCACTGCAGCAGCGCCAGCAGCGGGGTCATCAGCAGCGCGAACACCGGCAGGGAATACCACGGGAAGAATGAAGCCTCCCGCTGCTCCGGCTGGGTGATGGGGAAGAGGTTCTCGACAAATGGGATTTCCCGTCCCCCCGGCAGACGCCGCCGGGTGATGCGCGTGAGAGCATGGTGCTTCGTGTGCTGCCGGTAGAAGTAGCTCAGCGCCGGCAGCGACGGCTGGTGCAGCAGGTACCGGTGAAAAAAATACTCGATGAAGCAGTTCATCAGCTTCACGGCGACAAATGCCACCGCGTATTGCCAGAACCTGGCCGAGACCTGGGCGTGCCAGACCGCCGGCGGCGCCACGAGTCCGAGCAGGACCACGAGGCCGCCAAAGGCGGCCATCACCGTCAGGGTGAAAAGCGGAAGTGAAAACTCCCTCTCCACCTTGCCGCGCGCGGCGGGGGCTTGAGGCATCGCCCCAAAGTTGAGGTGAACCCCACCCGGCGCAACCATTTCCCCCGGGAATGTTCCGCCCGGCGGCAAAAAGAAGCAGGGATGATCGCCTCCGGGCGAAAGGCGGAGTGCCCCTAATGCTCCGCCGGCTCAGAGCGAGACCCGCACCGCCACGGCGAGCGCCTCCACCAGCATCGCCAGCGGCAGGCTCGGCTGATCGCGATGGCGGGCGGCCTGGGCGGGCAGGAATGGAATGTGGATGAAGCCGCCGCGCGGCGCCAGTCGCGCCCGCGCGCCCCCGCCCGCCGGGACGGCGGCGGGGGCCCGCGCCAGCTCGTGCATGAGTCCGTAGAAAACGTGATTACACACGAACGTGCCCGCGCTGAGCGAGACGGCGGCGGGGATGCCGCGCCCCTTCAAGGCGCGCACGATCGCCCGGACGGGCAGCGTCGACCAGTAGGCCGGCGGTCCACCGGGCACGACCGGCGCCTCGCGGGGCTGACGCCCGGCGTTGTCGGGGATGTGCGCATCCTCGAGGTTGAGGGCCAGGCGCTCCGGCATAATCTCGGCGCGGCCGCCCGCCTGCCCCACGCAGATGATGAGCGCGGGCTGAATCCGCTGGAGCAGCCGCAGCAGCTCCGCGAGCGAAAGGCCGAATGTCGTCGGCAGCTTCCGGGCGACGATCTGGTGTCCGCGGATCACGCGGCCGTGCAGCCGCCGCACCGCCAGCCAGGACGGATTGACCTTCTCGCCGTCGAAGGGCTCAAACCCGGTGAGCAGGACTTTTTTCATCAGCCGACGCACAACAAGCTCCAATCTGGCCCAATCACAAAATGTATTTTGGCCCGGGTCCCGGCCCGGCCGCGCCTCAGCCGGGTCCGGCCGGGCGCTCCTCCGTGCCGAGCGGCAGCAGCGCGATGCCGGCCCGTCGCAACTCCTGGTGCAGCCGCCGCGCCGTGGCCACCGCGCGCGGGCCGTCGCCGTGGATGCAGACCGTGTCAGCCTGAACCGGAACGTCGGTGCCATCCGCCGCCCGCACCCGGCCATCGCGCACCATGCGCAGCACGCGGGCGGCCGCGACGGCCTCATCGGTGACGAGCGCGCCGGGCCGGGACCGCGGCGTGAGCGCGCCGTCCGGCTCGTAGCTCCGGTCGGCGAACACCTCGCCCGCGACCCGCAGGCCGCAGGCGCGCCCCGCCGCGGGCAGGCGGCTGCCGGCCAGACCCACCAGCACCAGTTGCGGGTCGGCTTCGCGCACCGCCGCGGCGACGGCCTGGGCCAGCGCGGCGTCGCGCGCCGCCATGTTGTAGAGCGCGCCGTGCGGCTTCACGTGCGTGAGCCGGGCGCCGGCGTCGCGGGCAATCTGCTGCAGCGCCCGGACCTGGGCCGCCACCAGTTCGTGGGCCTGCGCCGGCGTCAGCGGCTGTTCGCGCCGGCCGAAGCCTTCGCGGTCATTCAGGCCCGGATGGGCGCCGACGGCCACGCCGTGCCGCACCGCCAGCGCCACCGCCGTCCGCATCGAGTCGGCGTCACCGGCGTGACCGCCGCAGGCGATGTTGGCCGAGGTGATGAACGCCATCAGTTCCGCGTCGTGCCCCGCCCCCTCGCCCAGATCGCAGTTCAGATCGATGCGGTGCATGAGATCCCATCCTGACCACCGATGTCACGGATGCGCACGGATGGTTAGTACAGGTTAGGCAGGAGCTCCATCAGTGTCATCCGCGAAATCCGTGGTGCCCGGTCCCCTATGCCGTGTGCAGGGCGATGCCATGCTTCAAGGTCGCAATCTGCCGCTCGGCTGCCAGCCAGAGCTGCTGCGCCTCCGCGACGGACACCTCGCGGAACCCGATGGTGTCGCCCGCCCGCGCCTGCGCCAGCAGCGACAGATCGATGGTCGCGACATTGGCGATCTTCGGATAGCCGCCGATCGTCTGGCGGTCCGCCAGCAACACGATGGGCTGGCCGTCCGGCGGCACCTGGACCGTGCCGGTGGCGACGCCTTCCGAGATCATTTCGAGCCCCGGCGCGCCGTCGGGCGCCGGTCCGATCAGCCCCGGCGCGGTTGGGGCCAGGCGCAAGCCCATCCGGTCGGAGCGCGCCGTCACGGTGAAACGCTCGCGCAAAAACCGCTCCCGTCCCTCCGCGCTGAACCATTCCCACTGCGGGCCGCGCACCACCCGCACCTCCGGCGACGCCACCGCCGGCGGCCGCGCCTCCGCGCTGATCTCCCACCGCGCCGCCGCAAGCTTGTCCGGCCCGCCCAAGGCGGTCGCCAGCCGCCGCGCCCACACCGACGGCGGTCCGTTCTTCAGGACGTCCCCGCCGCGCAGGATCCGGCCGTCCAGTCCGCCGAAGCCCGCCGCGAGGTGGGTGCCGCGGCCCCCGAGCACGCGGGGCACCGCGATGCCGCCGGCGACCGCGAGATACGCGCGGCAGCCGGCGCGCGCCGCCCCGAACACGAGTTCCGCGCCGGGCACAAGATGGACCGGCCGCCACGCCGGCAGGCTCCGGCCGCCCGCGGTCACCTCGAAATCCGCGCCGGTGACAGCCACGAGGGCGTCGGCGGCAAACCGCAGGGTCGGGCCGTGGAGCGTGATTTCGAGGCCGGCGGCTCCCTCGGCATTGCCGACCAGCAGATTGGCCAGGCGCAATGCCCAGGCATCCACGGCACCGCCGGGGGTCACGCCGTGGCGCTGCCATCCCGGCCGGCCGAGATCCTGCACGGTCGTGAACAACCCGGCCTTCAACACGAGAATGCGGCTCATGCGGAAGTGGCGGCCTCGAATTCCGCCGGGGCAATGCGCCGGAACCGCACGCGGTCGCCCGCCTGCAGCAGGGCCGGCGGCCGGCCCTGCGGATGAAACAGCCGCAATGGCGTGCGCCCGATGAGATGCCATCCGCCGGGCGTTTCGAATGGGTAGATGCCGGTCTGCGCGCCGCCGATGGCCACCGACCCCGCCGGCACCCGCGTGCGCGGCGTCGGCCGCCGCGGGGTGTGCAGGGACTCGGGGAGGCCGCCCAAGTAGGGAAAGCCCGGCATGAAGCCGACGGCGCTCACAAAATATTCCGCGCCGCTGTGCCGCGCCGCGACCTCGTCGGTGCTCAGGCCGTGCGCCGCAGCCACCGCCTCCAGGTCCGGCCCCCAGGTCCCGCCGTAACAGACGGGAATCACCACCCGGCGCTCCACCAAGGCGGTTCCCTCCCGCGCGGCGGCGGTGGAGCGCTCCCCGATCCACTGGCACACGCGGTCATACGCGGACGGTCCCTCTTTCCGCGCCACCCGCACCGGATCATAGAACACCGTGAGACCCGCGTTGGCCGGCACGCATTCGAGCAACCCCGGGAGCGGAGCGGCTTCCAGCGCCGCCGCCAGCGCCTGCACCGCGGCCACCGTGCCGGCGTCCAGCGTCTCCCCCAGCGTCACCACCACGGCCGCGTCCCCCAGCGGTGCGAGCTTCATGCCGGGGAGATTTTGGGCCGGTTGACGGCCGTGCGCATGAGAAGCCACGCCAGATAGCCGACGACAATGCAGTTGGCGCAGAACAGCGTCACCCGCGGCCAGGTGACGGCTTCACACAGGGTGTAGATTTCCAGCGGCAGGTAGACGCTGCCCGACAAGGCGCCGAACCATTCCGCCCACCGGCGCGCCCGCCAGAGGCCGAAGGCCTCGACGAACCGCACCAAGGCGTACGCCAGGGCCCCCAGCGCCAGCAGGCGCAGGTGGGTGTTGTCCACCCGCGCCATGGCCTCGAGAAAAACCCGCGGGTAATGGCTCGCCGGCTCGAGGTGAAAATTGCGCACCAGCCGCTCGGCTCCGGCCTGGACATCGTGGCGCATCAACTCGAACAGGCCCAGTCCGGCCGCCAGCACGAGCACACCTTTCGTCGCTTCAATGCAAGCCACCACTTTCAATCCAAAACGGGATGCCATTATTGGCTCAATCAGCGCACATCCGGACGCGTTCCGCAAGTCTCACTCCGCGCCGCGACGCCCGATTGAACCGGTGGTTCCGCCTCCGGGCCTAGCCGGCCGCTAATAAACGCCGGCGTTCGTTCTTATTTGGCTGGAATGGTTTGAAGTTTCCACTCAATGAGTAGATTCATCTCCGTTCACATGGCAGCGCACCGCCATTCTCTTCACATCCTCATGCTGGCCGCGGGTTTGTTCATGGCCGGCTGCCGGGACACCAAGATCGCCTATTATCGGGTTCCCAAGGATTCGACCTCCGCTCCGGCGGCGGAGGCCACCGCGGCCGCAGCCGCCATCCAGTGGAAGGCTCCGCCTGGCTGGCAGGAGCAACCGGGCGACGCCGTGCGGCAGGGCAGCTTCCTCATCACCGGTGCGGCTGGCGCCAAGGCCGAGGTGTCGGTCATCACCCTCCCCGGCGAAGCCGGCGGGGACCTGGCCAATGTCAACCGCTGGCGGAGCCAGGTCCAGCTGCCGCCCCTCGGTCCCGCCGCATTGCCCGAAACCCTGACCCAAGTGAACGGTCCGGCGGGCGAATTCCTGGTCGTGGAGGTGGTGGGCGACGCGGCGCCCTTGGAAGGCGGCCGCCGGACGCGCATCCTCGGCGCCATTCTCAAGCAGCCGGCGCAAACCTGGTTTTTCAAATTGGCGGGCGACGCCGATCTGGCCGCGGCGCAAAAGCCGGCCTTTCTCAGCTTCCTGCAATCGGTGCAGCTCAACGCCGCGGCTGGCTCCCCCATGATCGCGAAACCGGGCCCGGTGGCCAACACCAACGACCTGCCGCCCGACGCCCGCGGTCTGCCCGGAGGCGGCGCCCTGCCGCCCGGTCATCCGCCGATCGGCGGCGCCGGCCTGCCCGGCGACGCCGGCATGGCCTCAATTCCGGTCCCCGTGGCGGGCGGCCCGCCGCTTACGTGGACCGCCCCGCCCCAATGGGCGCCGGCCGCCGTTTCCGCCATGCGCAAGGGCAGTTATCTCGTCACCGGCGCGGACGGCGCCAAGGCCGAAATGTCGATCGTCTCCCTGCTCGGCGACGCCGGCGGCGGCCTGGCCAACGTCAACCGCTGGCGCGACCAGCTGGGCCTGCCGCCGGTCCCCAACCTGGCCGGCGCGGTCGAGCCGTTCGACGCCAACGGACTGCCCATGCTGGTCTTCGACGCGGCCAACGGCGGCCAGCGCATCCTCGTCGCGATCGTGTCCCGGCCGGCCGAGACGTGGTTCTTCAAGCTGACGGGCCCCGACGCGTTGGTGGCCCAGACCAAGCCGGCCTTCCTCGATTTCCTGCGGACCGTCAAAGCCCCCTGATCCAGCATGCCGCCGGCGCTCAAATCCTTCGTGCGGTTCTTCACGTCGCTGCGGCTGACGGTGGTGCTGCTCGCCCTTTCGCTGGCCCTGGTGTTCTTCGCCACCCTCGCCCAGGTGAATCTGGGCGTCTGGGCCGTGCAGCAGAAGTATTTCCGCTCGTTCTTCGTGATGACCCGCATTCCCGGCA
Organism: uncultured Opitutaceae bacterium; assembly: GCA_964484165.1. Lineage (GTDB taxonomy): Bacteria > Verrucomicrobiota > Verrucomicrobiia > Opitutales > Opitutaceae > Fen-1467. Next base: position 10,018 of record CAZAFS010000067.1, read on the forward strand.
CCGAGATCGCCGTGCCGATGTTTCCCGGCGGCTATCTCGTCGGGGGATTGCTGCTGATTAACCTGGTCGCCGCGCACGCCTACCGCTTCCGCCTGGAATGGAAAAAATCCGGCATCTGGCTGGCCCATTTCGGCCTGATCCTGCTCCTGCTGGGCGAGCTCTTCACCGGCCTCTGGCAGCGGGAAGGCGCCATGCGCCTCGAGGTGGGCGGGACGAAAAATTACTCCGAGAGCTTTCTGAAGACCGAGCTCGCCGTCGTCGACACCACCAATCCGCAATACGACGGGGTCGTGGGCATTCCGGAGGCGCGGCTGGAGCAGCCCGGCATCATCCAGCACCCGCAGCTGCCCTTCACCATCCGCACCGTGCTCTACTATCCCAACTCCGCGCTGGAGATGCGGAGCCGGGTGCCGAACGCCGCGCCCTCGCCCGCCGACCAGGGGTTCGGGCCGCAGTGGGTGGTGGTGCCGCAGCGCATCACCTACAAGCAGGAGGAACAGAATTTTCCCAGCGCCTTCGTCGAGCTGGCCGGCCCCGAGGGCCGCATCGGCACCTGGCTGGTGTCGACGCTCCTAGCCGAGCCGCAGAGCTTCCCCTACCAGAACCACACCTGGATCCTCGACCTCCGGCCGGTGCGGTATTACCAGGATTTCTCGATCACGCTGCTGAAGTTCGCACACGACATTTATCCGGGCACGGACATTCCCAAGAACTTCTCCAGCCGGGTCCGCCTGCACACGGCCGACGGCCGGGTGGATCGCGAGGTGCTGATCTACATGAACAATCCGCTGCGGTACGGCGGCCTGACCTTCTACCAGGCGGGCTACGAGAACAACGACCGCACCTCGATCCTCCAGGTCGTGCGCAACCCGAGCTGGGTCATCCCCTACGTCTCCTGCGTGATGATGGCCGCCGGCCTCGTCATCCAGTTTGGGATCCACCTCTTCGGCTTCATCCGCAAACGCGCCGCCGTCGCGGCCTGAGTTTACACCAAGATCGCAAAGGACGCGAAGAACCGTGCACCCCAAGTTCCTTAAAGCCGACGCGCTGTCCTCTAAAGTAATCGGCGCCGCGATTGAGGTTCATCGCGACAAGGGTCCCGGCCTGGTTGAGAGCATCTACGAGCGCTGTCTGATGCGGGAGCTGGAGCTCCAAGGCATTGCCGCGGTGAATCAACGTATCGTCCGGGTCGAATACAAGGGTTTGGTCTTTGATGAACCGCTCCGGTTGGACGTGCTCGTCGATGAGTGCCTGCTCGTTGAGAACAAGGTTGTCGAAAAAATCCTGCCCATCCACAAGGCGCAGCTGCTTTCTTACATGAAGCTGCTCGATGTCCCCCTCGGGCTTCTGATCAACTACCATGAACCGCTGCTTAAGGACGGCATCACGCGCCTGATATTGCCCGGGGCTGACCGCCCTTAAACTTCGCGCACTTCGCTTCCTTGGTGTAAAATGAAACGCCTTCTTCCTCTCATCGTCCTTCTCCTCGGCGTGGGCTGGCTCGCTTCGACCCTGTTCCCGCCACGCGCGACTTCCGATTTCGACCTGGGGGGATTCGCCCGCCTGCCCGTGCTGGTGAACGGCCGGATCAAGCCGCTTGACACCGTGGCCCGCAATTCGCTGCTGGTGATGCAGGGCCACCAGGATTTCGTCACGCCCAGCGGCCAGGCGCTCCAACCTGTGGAGTGGCTGCTCGACGTGCTGTTCAATCCCGCGGTGGCCGACAACTACCAGCATTTTCTCATCCGGAATTCCGAGGTGCTGGCGATTTTCCACCAGGAGCCGGGCAGCCAGAAGCGGTTTTCGTTCGCTGAACTCCGCGGCGGGCTGGAGGAGTTGGAGCGCCAGGACCGCCTGGCCGAGCCGGTGGACGAACCGGTGCGCACCGCATTTCAGCACGAGGTGACCGACCTCTACCAGCGCCTGGTGCTCTACCAGCGGCTCAAGGCCAGCGTGAACCTC
>CAZAFS010000068.1:0-3327 GCA_964484165.1 uncultured Opitutaceae bacterium
GCCGGTCGCGGCCTTCGTCCCCGGGCGGCTCAATCCTTAACCTCCGGCGGCTTGATGAACTGCATCCGGCCCACCGCGTCCAGCAGCCGCTTGCGCAGAATCTCGTTCTCGTGCTCGGCCGTCTGGTGGTAGGTCGAGTGCTCCAGCACGCGCTCCGCCAACTCGATGCTGACCACGAAGACGTGGTTGTATTTGACGAAACAAATGTTGCCCCGCTTGGCCACCACCGACGGCGTCGTGTTGAAAAGGGTGATGCGCGGCGTGAAGTAGGAGCCGCCGGGCAACAGGGTGAAGATGAGCATCGAGCCGTCCTGATACTTCGGCAGGTAAATGCCGTTGTCTTCCATGTGGGCGCCGGGAAAACGCGACACGAAATCCGGCATCACGATGCTGGTGAAAAAGTAGATGAGAAAATCCCTGGTGCCGCGGGTGTCGTACTCCCACTTCAGTTCGCGGGAGAGGGGAAAGGCGCCGACGCTCATGTGGGTGGTGAAGTCGTCTTCAAACGTCACCACGTTGGGCGTGTCGGTGATGGTGCCGCCCAGCTGGGGCAGCACGGGGATCCGGATCTGGAACACGCCCGTGGGCGAGGTGTAGAGGTCGCCGGCCACGCTGCCGTACGTCTGCTGCGGCGCCTCGGCCGGCGCGCCCTCCGGCTGATCCCCGGGCTGCGGCGCGGCCGTTTGGCCGGACAAAGAGGTCAGACCCAGGCTCAGGGTCAGGAGGGCGGAGACGGCGAGGTGTTTCATCGACCGGATAGGATTGAAGGGCGGAAGCGGTTGAGTTCAAGCCCCTAGGCGGCGCCGGGGCGGGCATTCATTCGACTGGCAGTTCCCGCCAAAGTGCCACCGGAATCTGCTCGGGGCGGGCCTGCGGGCCCAGTCCGGCGGCGGCCAGGCGGGCCAGCCAGCCCGCGGCGGCGGCCGGGCGGAGCCGGCCCCGCAGCAGCGCGGCAATCTGTTTCCGGCGCTGCTGGAAGCAAGCGCGAATGAGCGCCCGGGCCGGCGCCGCGAAGCGAAAGGGGACGGGCTGGCGCGCGAGATGGAGCAGCCGGGACTCGACCTCGGGCCGCGGATAGAAACAGGCCGCGGGCACGCGGTGCCCCGGCGCGACCGTAAAGGCCGCCTGCAGGAAGATGGAAATCGCGCCGAAATCCTTCGTCCCGGGCCGGGCGGTGTAACGGTTGGCCGCCTCGCGTTGCAGCATCAGCACCATCCGGCTCGGAAGCGGCCCGCCGAGCACGGCGTCCATCCACGGCGTGGAAATGGCATAGGGCAGGTTGGCGACGATCTTGGCGTCCGCGGCCCGTTCCGGCGGCAGGCCGGCCAGCGGCGCCGCGACGGCGTCGCCCTCGAGCAGGTGCAGCCGCCCCGGAAAGGCCGGCTCCAGCACGGCCGCCAGATGGGCGTGAAGGCGCCGGTCCTTCTCCACGGCCCAGACTTCCGCTCCCGCCTCCAGCAGCGCGGAGGTGAGCGTGCCGAGTCCGGGGCCGATTTCGACCACCGCGTCGCCGGGCGCCACCGCGGCGAGGGCCAGCGACTTGCGCACGATGTTGCCGTCGACGAGGAAATTCTGGCCGAGATACCGCTTCGGCGCGTGGCCGAGCCGGGCCAGCAGGTCGCGGGTTTCCGTCGGGGTGAGGGGCATGGTTCTGAACCACGGATCACACGGATGTGCGCGGATGAAGTCGAGGCCGTCGATCGGCGTCTATCCGTGTAATCCGTGGTACCTGAATTCGTGGATCAATCGTTTGGGGTCGGCCGCCTTCATCAGCGCCTCGCCCACCAGCACGGCATGAGCGCCGGCGGCCCGGACCCGCGCGGCGTCGGCGCCGGTGAAGATCCCGCTTTCGCTCACCGCGATGACCTCGCGCGGCAGCCGCGGCAGCAGCCGCTCGCTCAGGGCGAGGTCGGTCTGGAAGCGGGCGAGGTCGCGGTTGTTCACGCCGACGATCCGGGCGCCGTGGCGCACGGCGCGCTCCAGTTCGGGCTCGTCGTGCACCTCGAACATGGCGTCGAGCCCGGCGGCGCCGGCCGCGGCGAAGAGGGCTTCGATCTCCTCGTCGGCCAGGGCGCGCACGATCAGAAGAATGGCGCTGGCGCCGGCCTCGCGGGCCTCGAGCACCTGGACCGGATGCACCATGAAGTCCTTGCGGAGACAGGGCGGGGGATTCGACAAGCTGACCCCAGGCGGTCCGCCCGGGACCTCGTGAAATTGTGCAGCCACGGCCCGCAAATCCTCCAGCGTGCCGCCAAAATACTTTCCGTCGGTGAGCACCGAGAGGGCGTCGGCGCCAGCCGCCCGGTAGAGGCCGGCCTGCTCGACCGCGTCGGCGCCGGCCTTGATTTCACCGGCCGAGGGCGAACGCCGCTTAATCTCGGCGATCACGGCCAGCCGGCCGTCGCGGCGCTGCAGTGCCGCCGCGAACGAGGGCGGACGGGGCCGGGCGGTGTCGGCCCGGGCCAGCTCGGCCAGGTCCACCGGCCGCACCCGCGGGGCGATCTCCCGGCGCTTGTGCGCCATGATCTCGGCGAGCTTGTCCATCGGCTCACCACGAAACACCCGAAGGGCCTGAAAAGGGAAACCATTTTTTTGGTGTGTTTGGGGTTTTTCATGGTTACTTCCGCTTTCCGCATGAGTTCCCTTGACGACCTGCGCCAGACCGTGGCGCGGCTGCGCGCGCCCGACGGCTGTCCGTGGGACCGTGAGCAGACGCACCAGACGCTCACCCGCTGCCTGATCGACGAATGCAGCGAACTGCTCGACGCCATCGACCGGCTCGACCTGCCGCACATGCGCGAGGAGCTCGGCGACGTCCTGGTGCAGATCATCTTTCACGCCCAGCTCGCCGCGGAGCGGGGAGATTTCACCTTCGACGACGTCGCGCGGGAGATCAACGAGAAGCTGGTGCGGCGCCACCCGCACGTCTTCGGGCCCACGCGGCTGAACACTTCGCAGGAGGTGCTGGTCCAGTGGGATGCGATCAAGAAGGAGGAGAAACGGGCCGCCGGCTGGACGGAGACGTCGGTGTTCAAACCCCTTCCGCCGCGGCTGCCCGCGCTGATGTTGGCCGAGGCGGTGTGGAAGCAGATTGTCGAAAAGCGGCTGCCCGCCGCCCGCCTGGCCGACGCGGACCGGATCCGCCGGCGCGGCGCCAGGCTGACCGATGCCGCGCTGGGGCGGACGCTGTTCGAGCTGGCGGCCGCCGGCCGCGCCCGCGGCCTCGACCCGGAGGGCGCGCTCCGCCGGGAAACCGAACGGATCATGGGCGCGGTGGTGCAAAGGGTGAAGGCACGCCGCCGGAAGAAGGCCCGCCGGCGCTGACGC
>CAZAFS010000068.1:3427-11823 GCA_964484165.1 uncultured Opitutaceae bacterium
GCGCGGGATTCGTGGTTTCCGGGCGGCGGAATTCATGCTTTAACCGGCTCATGGAATCGCCGCCCGCCAAGCCGGAGCCGTTGCCGGCGGAGGTTGTCACGGACTGGCTCGAACCTTTCCTGGCCCACCTGGAAAAGGAGCGCCGCTATTCGCGCTACACCGTCCGCAACTACCGGCAGGCGTTCGAGGATTTCTGGCGCTGGCTCGCGCGCAGCGGCCTGGCGGAGCGCGGACTGGACCGGCTCGGGGCGCGCGAGATGCGCGACTTCGTCATCGAGGGCCAGCGGCGCTTCGGCCGGCGCACGCTCCACAACCACGTCTCGGGGCTGCGCGCGTTCTGCAAGTTCTGGATGCGGCGCGGCCGGCTGCAGCGCAGCCCGTTCACCGGCGTGCCGCTGCCGCGGCTCGACCGGCCCCTGCCGAAATTTCTCACCGAAAAACAGATGGTCGACCTGCTGGCCGGGCCGCAGCGCCTGCTGGAGAATCAGAGCCTGGACGCCTTCACCGCCTGGCGCGACCGGCTCATCATGGAGCTGCTCTACGGCGGCGGCCTGCGGGTGAGCGAACTGGTCGGGCTGGATTATGAGCGGATCGATTTCGAGCGGGGGTTCGCCCGGGTCCTGGGCAAGGGCGGCAAGGAGCGGCTGTGCCCGCTGGGCCGGGTGGCCATGGCCGTGCTCACGAAATGGCGCACCGAGTTCGCCCGCGACACCTCGCCGGCGGCGCCGGTGGTGATCAACGCGCGGCACCAACGCCTGCCGGTGCGGCAGGTCCAGCTGCGGCTGAAAAGATACCTGGCGCTGGCCGGCCTGCCGCGGGACATCACGCCGCACAAGGTGCGGCATTCCTACGCGACGCACCTGCTCAATGCCGGCGCCGACCTGCGCCTGGTGCAGGAGTTGCTCGGCCACGCCAACCTGGCCACGACGCAGATCTACACCCACGTCAGCGTCGCTCACCTGAAAAAAATCTACGAGCGAGCCCACCCGCGGGCGTGAGAGCTAAAGGGCGCAGCAAGACTGCGCCCCTACGATCGCCTCGAGGGTCAGGCGCAAACCCTCGACGGGTTCGACGTTGTAGGGCGGGTTCTCCAGAACCTGCCGGAATTGAATCAGAAGGTTCCGTAGGGGCGCAGACTTGCTGCGCCCAAGAAAAGAAAGGCGGGGTCAGCGACCCCGCCCTACAAAGCATTCACATGACCGGCGGCGCCGGAGCGGCGCCCGGGGCGACCGGAGGCGGCGCGGCCGGCGGGAAGACGTCATACGCCGGGCCGTATTGCGCGAGATAGCAGAGCGAATAGGATCGGGCGAAGACCAGTACCGGCAGCAGCACCACCGTGCCCAAATAAGGAAGGACGAGGAAGCATCCGGCGATGCAGCAGGTGGCCACCACGGCCACCAAGATGATCACAACGATCGCCACCGCCAGGACGATCTGGAACAGGAGATACAGGAGAAACCGGCCGGGATGGGCCGCGAGCAGGCGCCAGTATTCGGCCCAGCCTTCGCGCCAACGCGTCCGCCGCAGCATCATGATCGGCACGACGAAGTCATTGGTCAGTTTCCGGACGATGCCAAAGACGAGCGCGCCGGCGAGCCAGGCTGCGCCGATGAGGATGCGGTCGCGGACGCCGGAGGCAGGCCAAGCGGCATGCATGAACATCGCAACGAGTTTTAGTCCACCCCAGATCATGAGGGGGAAAAGGAGGGCCATGGAGGCGAGCCAGAGTACGACGCGGAAGACGAACAGGCTGTTGCCCTCCCGTCGGAACTCCTTCCAGGGCTCGGCCACCGCCGCGCGGTTCCGGGCCACGCAGTGCAGGAACATGAACATGCCCCGGCTGTTGAGCCACGTGAAGAGGCCCCACACCACCAGCCCGAACAGGATCAGCGCCGCCGCCACGGGCACGATCCAGTAGAGGTGATCCAGCACGTAGTCGTGGGCCCGCCAGAGCTGGCCCCGGAGCTGCTCGATGCCGCCGTGGCCCCGCTGCGGTACGTGGTAATTGAATCCGCCGCCGTTCCCCCCGCCGCGGCCGAGATACGCCAGCCACGCGCAGAAGCCGATGGTGAACCATTTGCTGGCGCTGAACGGCCGAAACAGAATCCGGATGGTGCGGTCGATGGCCTGGCCGACGGGCTGCGTGACGCTGATCGCGGGAGGATTCATGGCGAGAGACTGAAGTGGGTCCACGAACGAAACGGCTCAGCCAGGCTCGTGCAATTGTAGGAGCGAGCTTGCTCGCGATGGCAAAGGAGAATTCGCCTGCAAGCAGGCTCCTACATCATCCACCAAATCGTCTGGAGGCATGTGAGCAACATCGTGGTTCTGTTGGCTGAGCCCAAGGTCGGGTTTCAGGGCGGCTCGAGCGTGATGGGTTCCGCGGTCACGTGCCAGATCTTCTCGCAGTAATCGCGGATGGCGCGATCCGAGGAGAAATAGCCGGCGCGGGCCGTGTTCAGGATGGACATGCGCGTCCACGCTTCCTGGTCGAGATAGGCCTGGCCGACCTTTTCCTGGCACGCGATGTACGGGGCGTAGTCCGCCAGCAGCAGGTACGGATCGCAGCCGAGGAGATTGTTCACCAGCGGCTGGAAGAGCTCGGGCTGTTCGGGGGAAAAGAAGCCCGAGCTAATCTGGTCGATCGCCTCTGCCAGGTGCGGATCGGCCTCGTAATAATCGCGCGACCGGTAGCCCTTCGCCTTGAGCTGCTGGACTTCCGCCGCGGTGAGGCCGAAGGTGAAGAAGTTGTCGGCCCCGACCTCGTCGCGGATCTCGATGTTGGCGCCATCCAGCGTGCCGATGGTCACGGCGCCGTTGAGCGCGAACTTCATGTTCCCGGTGCCGGAGGCCTCCGTCCCCGCGGTCGAAATCTGCTCCGACAGATCCGCCGCCGGATACACCCGCTGGGCGTTCTGGACGTTGAAGTCGGGCAGGAACGCGACGCGCAGGCGGCCCCGGACGGCGGGATCGGCATTCACCCGCGCGGCCACCGAATGGATGAGCTTGATGATCAGCTTGGCCATGTAGTAGCCCGGCGCCGCCTTGCCGCCGAAAATGACCGTGCGCGGCGGCGCCGCCGCCGCCGGCTCGCGCTGCAGCCGGTTGTAGAGCGTGACCACGTGCAGCACATTCAGGTGCTGCCGCTTGTATTCGTGCAGGCGCTTGACCTGGATGTCGAACAGCGTGTCGGGATTGACGGCGACGCCGGTGCGTTTCTCGAGCAGCTGCGCCAGCACCGCCTTGTTGTGCCGCTTGGCCTCGCGCCACGCCTGGCGGAAGTCCGCCGCCTCCGCCAGCGGCTCGAGGCGCCGCAGTTCGTCGAGATTCCGCACCCATTGGTCCCCGATGCGCCCGGTGATCAGGGCCGCCAGCCGCGGATTGCTCAGCAGCAGGAAGCGGCGCGGACTGACCCCGTTGGTGACGTTGGTGAACTTGTCCGGCGCGAGGTCGGCGAAATCGCGCAGCACGCCGTGCCGGAGCAGTTCGCTGTGGAGCCCGGCCACCCCGTTGACGGCCTTGCTGCCCACGGTGGCGAGATTCGCCATGCGGACATAGCGCACGCCGGTCTCATCGATGAGCGACATCCGGCGGACGCGGTCGTCCTCGTCCGGGAAGCGCAGCTGCACCGTGTCGAGGAAGCGGCGGTTGATTTCGTAGATGATCTCCAGGTGCCGCGGCAGCAGGCTGCCGAACAGCGGGATCGGCCACCGTTCCAGCGCCTCGGGCAGCAGCGTGTGGTTGGTGTAGCCAAACGTGTGCTGCGTGACCTCCCAGGCCTTCTCCCACCCGACGCGATGCTCGTCGATCAGCAGGCGCATGAGCTCGGCGACGGCGATGGCGGGATGGGTGTCGTTGAGCTGGACGGAATATTTCCGGTGAAACTCCTCCAGGCTGCGGGCCGTTTGCAGGTGCACGCGGATCATGTCCTGCAGCGCGCAGGAGGCGAAGAAGTACTGCTGCTGCAGGCGCAGTTGCTTGCCCTGGGGCAGCTCATCGTTCGGGTACAGCACCTTGGTGATGTTCTCCGACACGATCTTCTCCATGACGGCGCCGTAGTAGTCGCCGGTGTTGAACGTCCGGAAATCGAACGATTCGGCGGCCACCGCGCGCCACAGGCGCAGGAAGTTGGCGGTGTTGACGTGGTAGCCGACCACCGGCGTGTCGTAGGCCATGCCGCGCACCACGTGATGCGGGATCCACCGCACCCGGAACTCGCCGTTTTCGGTGTAGGCCTCGGTGTGCCCGCCGAACTTGACGTCGAAGGTCAGCTGGGGCCGGGGCAGTTCCCACGGATTGCCGAGGCGCAGCCACTGGTCGGTCAGTTCCACCTGCCAGCCGTCGCGGATCGCCTGATCGAAGATGCCGAACTCATAGCGGATCCCGTAGGCGATGGAGGGAATCTCCAGCGTGGCCATGCTGTCGAGGAAGCACGCCGCCAGGCGGCCGAGGCCGCCGTTGCCCAGCCCGGGCTCCTCCTCCTGCTCGAGGATCTCCTCCAGGTCGAGCCCCTGGTTTTTCATGGCCTCGGCGGCCGCCTCGTAGATGCCGAGGTTGAGCAGGTTCTTGCCCAGTTGCGGGCCGAGGAGGAATTCCGCCGAAAGATAGCAGACGGTGCGGCTGCGGCGCTCGTAGTAGGTCTCGGCGGTGCGAATCCAGCGCTGCAGCAGGCGGTCGCGCACGGTGAAGGCCAGGGCCATGAAGCGGTCGTGCGGCGTCGCCACCTTGGGAAAACGTCCCTGCACATAAAACAGGTTGTCGCAAAAATCGCGCGCGATGGCGTGCGGGCTGAGACTGGTGCGGATGTCTTCGCTTTCGCGGCCAACCGGTTTGGCCCGCGGGCTGGGGGTCTTGTTCATGGCAGGAGGTTCGAGCGACGGACCCGCTCACCTGGCTGGCGCACGGGTGATTTGGGTCGGCGCTTGAGACCGCGATTTTGCCGGCGGGCGCGCCAGGCTCAAGCAAGATTACGGCGCGGCGGCTGGCGCCAGTTGAAGAACGAAGACCAAAGAGCGAAGATCAGCACGGAAACCGGACTCCAGTCTTGCGTCTTTGCTCTTGAATCTTCAATCGCCGGCGCCGGCCGGCCGGTAGGGCGGGGTCGCCGAACCCCGCCTTTCGTTTCTTTTTGGCGGCATTCGGCGCCGGCCGCCCTACAACTGGCCGGCTCGCGGCAGCGTTTGCCTCACGCCGGTTTGCGGGCCTCCACCAGCGCGTCCATCGCTTCGCCGGATTGGATCAGGCGCACCTCGCCGAAGCCGGCGGCGACGAGCGCGTCGGCAATTTCGCGGAAGGTGTAGGTCCGGCCCGAGCGGGTGGCCACGAGCATGTTGATGGCGAACAGCGCGCCGGCCCGCGGCGCGGTGCGGTCCTCGCTCATGACGTGATCGCGGATCAAGATCCGGCCGCCCGGCACCAGCGCGCCCCACACCTTGCCGTAGAGGGCCAGGTTCTCCTCCGGGCCGTTCGAGTGGATCACGGCCGACAACCAGGCGAGATCGTGTCCGCCGGGCAGGGGATCGGTCAGGTAATTGCCCGCGACCAGCGTCACGCGGCCGATGCAGCCGGCGGCTGTCAGCCGTTCCCGGGCCAGCGTGATGACATCCGCCAGATCAAAAAGGGTGGCGCGCAGGCCGGGAACCGCCTCCAGAAACGCCAGGGTGTAGGTGCCCGACGCGCCGCCCAGGTCCAGGAGCCGCGTGGCCCTCTCCGCCCGCACCGCCGCGACGACGCGGGGCGCCAGCGGACGAGCCGTGACGTCCATGGCCCCGATAAACGCGCTGATGTAATCGAGCCGCGCCGGCGCCCCGGGCGTCCCGCCGGCCACCAGGGCGGTGAGCCCTGACCACTTTTCCCACAGGTCCGCCGCATGCAACACGCTGGCCAGCAGCGAATCCGGCCCGCCGGCCGCCAGCCGGGCGGCCACGTCCGGCGGGCAACAGTAGTTGTCGCCGCGTTTCTCCAGCAGCGCCATGGCCGCCAGCGCGTCGAGCACCACGGTCAACGGCCGGACCTGCCACCGGCGCGCCTGCGCCAGGCCCGCGGCGGAACGCGGTTCACGAGCCAACTCGGTGAACAGGTCGAGCTCCGCGGCGGTGAGCAGCACGCGCGACTCCATGAACGCGCGCGACTGGCGCACCACGGGATCGGGGCTTGGAGCGGGCCCGAATTTGTCGTCAGCGGCCATGGCGTTACCCTAGCACACGTCCGCGCGCACCACCAGTACAGAGGAGGACGAAGGCGGGGATGCGAACCGGCGATGGCGTCACGCGTGCATGGCTGGCGGGCCGGGGTGGAGCGGCTCTTGTCCTCAAGACGCTCAGAGCGCGTTGTGGTCAACGCGCTTCACCCGGAGAGTCTTGTCCGGCGACGGCAGCGCCCGGCGGTTCGTCACACCTGAGGCCGCGCCGTGCCGGAGCCGGTCGACGGGAAAATGTAGCCCAATTTGCGCCGGTGGCGCCACAGCTCCCGGGGTTTGAAAATGCCGCGGGGCGTGATGATCCCGGTGATAAGTTCGGGCGGCGTCACATCGAAGCCCGGGTTGCGCGCGCCGCTGGACGGATTCGCGATGCGGACGTAGACCGGGGCGGCGCCGCGGCGGGTGGCGCCCCAGGCGCCGAGCACCTCGGCCGGGTCGCGTTCCTCGATCGCGATGGCGCGGCCCGATCGCAGCGCCCAGTCGATGGTGGACAGGGGAATCGCGACGTAGAACGGGATGTGGTGGCGCCGGGCCAGCACGGCCTTGGTGTAGGTGCCGATTTTGTTGGCGATCTCGCCGGTGCGGCCCAGCACGCGGTCGCTGCCCACGAGCACGAGGTCGATCTCGCCCCGCTGCATCAAATGGCCGGCGGCATTGTCGGCGAGGACCTGGTGGGAGATGCCCTGCTGCGCCAGCTCCCACGCGGTCAGCGAAGCGCCCTGGCCGCGCGGGCGGGTCTCGTCGCAGAACACATGGAACCGCCGGCCGCGCGCCTGGGCGGTGTAAAGTGGCGCGGTGGCGGTGCCGACGTCCACGCAGGCCAGCCAGCCGGCGTTGCAGTGCGTCAGCACCCGGGAGCCGGGGCGAATCAGCCGCGCGCCGTGCCGTCCGATGGCGCGGCATTCGGCGACGCTGGCCTCGGCGAAAGCCCGGGCGGCGGCCAGCGCGCGCCGCTGCTGTTCGGCGATGGTGCGGCCGCCGGCCATGGCCAGGCGCACCTGCCGCAGGGCGTTCACCGGGTCGACGGCGGTCGGTCGCGCGGCCGCCAGCGCGCGCTGGACCCGATCGATGTGGCGGCGGAAATCCGGGAGCGATTCGCCGCGGAAGGCGCGGGCCCCCTGCGCCAGGCCGTAAGCCGCCGTGGCGGCGATGGCCGGGGCGCCGCGCACCACCATGTCCCGGATGGCCTTTGCCGTCGCCCGATAATCGCGGGTCGCCACCACCCGGAGCCGGTGCGGCAGCAGCCGTTGCTCGATCAGCCGCACGGCATTGCGCCGCGCGTCGAAGGCCACGGTGCGGAGATGCCGCCGGCGACCATGGACGAGAGCTGTCAAATTTCCGATGGTGGGTTGCTGCCGGCCACGCCGGTCAGGTTGGGGGGACGCGGGATTGGGCGTCTCGATTCCGGCCGTGCCGGCCCGCCCAGGCAAGATTGAAAGCCGCCGGAGCGCGGCGGGCTCGTGGCGGCTGCGCGCCGCGGGCGGGCGGCGCCGGGGCGGAAATCTTTGCGGAGTTGCCAACCTATTCCGGCCGACCATATTCTCGTTCCGGGAGGGACGGACCACCTTCCGGAAAGCAGCGATGCGATACCCCCCAGCTTCCGTTTCAACCACGCCTGAATTGTCTCCATTGCCGGCGATGGTCAAATGGGCCGCATGCGCGGGTGCGGTCGCCGCCGGCGGCATCGCGTGTTTCGATCTGGACACCTGGTGGTTTGGCACCTGGCAGCGGGCCACCTTCGGCAGCTGGTACGTGCCGATGGCGCCCAGCACCGCGCTGGTGTTTGTGGGTCTCAGTCTGGCGGCGATCGGGCGCTGTCTGTGGCCGGCCCGGCGGAGCGCACGAAGGATCGGAGGGGGCGTGATCGTCGCCGCCATCTTGGTGAGCGCCCTCGTGGGCGCTGGATTCCTCCTCGGAACTGACTTGCGCTGGGAGCGCTGGCTCTCGGGCACGAACGCGAGCGTGATGGACATGCCGGTGGGCCGGATGTCGATCGTCACGGCCGCCATGTTTCTGGTCTCGGCGCTCAGTCTCGGAGTGCAGTTTCCGCCGTTCGTGGGGAGCCGGCTGCTGCGTTATGCCGGTTTTTTTCTGCCGGGTCTGGGCTTTCTTTTTGCCGTGGCCACCGCCCTGGCTTATGCCACGGCCACCCCGATCTTCTACGGCCTGGGCATCGTGCTCGTAGCCTTCCTGGCGG
>CAZAFS010000069.1:0-11587 GCA_964484165.1 uncultured Opitutaceae bacterium
GATGCAGCGGGCGATTCCGACCAGGATCAGCCCCACCATGTAGTCCGGGTGATCGCGCAGGAGGAGGATGGCGAGGAAGAACATGAGCACCGGCCCGACGACCCAGTTTTGCACGAGCGACAACGTGAGCACGCGCGTGTCCGCAAACACCGTCGGCAATTGCGAGTATTTCACCTTCGCGAGCGGCGGGTACATCATGAGGATGAGCCCGATCGCAATCGGCAGATTCGTCGTGCCGACCGTCATCGGCGCGAAGAACCCGGCCGGATCGGCGATCACGAAATGGCCGAGGACAACGCCCAGGCCCATGGCGGCAAAAATCCAGACCGTGAGATAGCGGTCCAGAAAGGACATGTTTTTGGCAACGGCGTCGGACATGGTGGGAGGAGGTAAGGGTTCTGGAGAGAGGAATCAGGCGTTGGGCGGATCAGCCGCAGCAGCCACGCGATCCGCGGCAGGAACCGCCGTTGGAGTGTTTCTCCGGGACGCCGGCGGCAGGGGAAGAGTCATTCATGGTGGGAGGAGGAGCGAGCCGCGGCGGCGGCGACCCAGGAGCAGTCCGGGGTCAGCGATTCCAAGCGCTGCCGGTCCTTCTGAAACACGGGGTGGGTCTGCAGACAGTCCTGCAGACATTGCAGCTGCAGCGCGAGTTCGCGCGACCGCCGGGCGGGCAGGCGGTAGATCATCCACTGCTCGTGGCGGCGGGCGGCGACGAGTCCGTTGCGGCGGAGGAAGGCGAGGTGTTTCGAGACGGCGACCTGCGGCAATTGCAGGGCCTGCTGGAGGTGGCAGACACAGAGCGGCTGCCGCTGCAGCAGATGCAGGATCCGCAGGCGGGATTCGTCGCACAGGCAGCGGTAAATCGCGATCAGACGCATATACTCCAACAGGCATATGCGGCGGCCGGCGGGCCCGGTCAACCGGCAAATCCGCCCGCCGGAAAAAAGGCCGTTTTAATCACGGTCTCGTCACGCAACCGCCATGGGTTCGTAACAAGGGCCTGCGACCTTGGGCGCGCCAAAACGTGCAGGCTGCGCGTTCGCACCAATCCCACAACCCAACACCTCATGGCCAAGTTACCAATGAAATGGCTGGCGCTGCTCGGCAGCGCGGTCCTCACCGCGGGCGGTCTCTTCGCCCAGGACAGCAAAGCGCTCATCGACGCCCTCGTCAAAAAGGGCATCCTGACGAACGATGAGGCCAAACAAATCGCGGCCGAAGTCTCGAAAAGCGAGACCGCGATGGATGTCGCCACAAGCGGCAGCAAGAACCTGAAAAAGCTGACCCTCAGCGGCCGCTTCCAGACCCAGTTCGTGGACATGGGCGCCAGCATTGACGGGGCGGCCGCCAACCCGGTGCCGACGGGGCATTTCTTTCTGCGCCGGATGTATCTGGGGGCCAAGGCCGACTTCATCAACGGCTGGAGCGGCAATTTGAATTACGATTTTGCCAACGCC
Organism: uncultured Opitutaceae bacterium; assembly: GCA_964484165.1. GTDB lineage: Bacteria > Verrucomicrobiota > Verrucomicrobiia > Opitutales > Opitutaceae > Fen-1467. The sequence continues at coordinate 1,458 of CAZAFS010000069.1, forward strand.
AGCTTCGACGCCGCGTTCATGGAGTGGAAGCAGAGCGATCAGATGATTCTGGACATCGGCTTCCGCAAGGCGCCGATCGGCTTGGAGGAGTGGGCCACCTCGAGCGGCAGCCTCAAGGCCATCGAGCGGTCCCCGGTGACGCGGTATTTTGTCGAGAGCAACAACGGCCGCCGCCTCGGCGCCGGCAGCTATCGCACGGGCGTCTATCTCGGCGGATCCAACAACGGCTTCACCTACAATTTCGCCGTCACCAATTCGGAGCGCGACGAGTTCTCCTCGCTGAACGGCAATTCCGATCCCGGGGTGCAGGGTGGTGGTTCCGCCGCCAACAACACTCCCTCGTGGTGGGGCAACCTTGGCTACGGCGGCAAATTCACGGGTGGCACCTACAAGGTCGGTCTCTCCACTGGCTACCTGCCCGACCAGGGCGGTCTCACACTCGGCAAGGGTGACAATCTCACGGTCTACTCGGCCTACGGAGTGGTGACCGCCGGGGGATGGGACCTGGAAGCCGAGTATTGGTGGGGCGACGATGATCACGGCGTTTCCGCCACCCAGAGCGCCAAGCCGACCGGCTACTTCATCCAACCGGCATACCGGGTCGGGGAGTGGGAGGCCGTCGTGCGATACACGGCCGTCGATTCCGACCACCGCGGCGTGAACATTAGCGATGGCACCCGCTCCGCCCCCAGCGGCGGCACGATGGACAAGATGGAAGAATGGTATGCCGGCCTCAACTGGTACATCGTGAGCAACGACGTGAAGTTCCAGATTGGCTTTGTTCACTCGGAGTCCAAGGACACCGTCACCGGCGGCGCGGCCAAGGCAAAGGCCGACGGCGTCCGCAGCCAGATGCAGATCAACTTCTGATTTCCCCCTCAACACTGCCTCGTTTCCCATGAAAAAACTACTCGCACTCGCTCTCAGCAGCTTCCTCACCACGGTCGCCTCCGCCCAGATGCTCATCAACGGCGCCGGCGCGACGTTTCCTTATCCGATCTATTCGAAGTGGTTTGACGCGTACGCCAAGGTTGATCCTTCCGTTCGCTTCAACTACCAGTCGATTGGCTCCGGCGGCGGCCAGAAACAGATTCTCGCCGAGACGGTCGATTTTGGCGCCTCGGATGGGCCGATGTCCGACGACAATTTGGCCAAGGCGCCGCGAAAACTGTTGCACATTCCCACCGTGGCCGGTGCGGACGTCGTGAGCTACAATCTGCCCGGCGGCCCGAAGCTGAAGTTCGATGGCACCACGTTGGCCAACATTTTCCTCGGCAAGATCACCAAGTGGAACGATCCGGCCATCGCGGCGCAGAACAGCGACGTCAGCCTGCCCGATCAGGATATCGTGGTGGTTCACCGCTCCGATGGGAGCGGCACCACCTACATCTTTACCGATTATCTCTCCAGCGTGAGCGCCGAGTGGAAGGCGAAGGTGGGCAAAAACACCTCCGTCAGCTGGCCGACCGGCCTGGGGGGCAAAGGCAATGAAGGGGTCGCCGGCCAGATCAAGCAGGTGCCGGGCGCGATCGGCTACATCGAGCTGGCTTATGCCGTCCAGAATCAGCTCCCGTATGCCGACATGAAGAACGCCTCGGGCAGCTACATCACGCCTTCGCTCGAGTCGGTCACCGCGGCGCTGGCCACCGCCACCATCCCGGACGATTTTCGCTTCTCGATGGTCAATCCGCCGGGCGCCGACGCCTATCCGATTGCCGGCACCACGTGGCTGCTCGTTTATCAGCAGCAGAAGGATCCGATCAAGGGCAAGAAGCTCGTCGCGTTTCTCAAGTGGGCGTATCTGGAGGGCGAGAAGATGGCGACGTCCCTCAACTATGCGCCGCTGCCCGACAACGTGGTGCGGCGCGTGCTGCAACGCATCGACGAAATCCAATTCTAATTTAGCTCGCCCCCTTTCTTTTCGCCCGCAAGTTTCCCCGGGTGGAGGGCTCCGGTTCTCTCCGCCCGGTTTTTATTTCGGAATTTCGGCATGTCTCCTCCTCCCACGGCTGCGCCCTCCGCGGCGATCGAGATGGCGCCTCCCTCCCGGCTGGGCGATCGCGCGTTTCACAGCCTCACGTTGCTGGCCGCGGCGGCCGTCGGCGTGTTGTTCCTCCTCGTCAGCTATATGCTTTTTCGCGGAGCGCACCTCGCGATCGCCAAGTTTGGGTGGAAATTCCTGGGGTCCTCGAACTGGGACCCGGTGACGGAGGAGTTTGGCGCGTGGCCATTGATCTACGGCACGCTGGTATCGTCATTGATCGCACTGTTGCTCGCGGTCCCGTTGAGCATCGGCGCGGCCATTTACCTCACGGACCTGGCGCCGCGGTGGCTCCGGCAGCCGCTGGTGTCGATCATCGAGATGTTGGCGGCGGTGCCCAGCGTCATCTGGGGCCTGTGGGGGGTGTTTGTCATGGTGCCATGGCTGCGCGATCACCTCTTCCCCTTGCTCAAGCAACACCTGGGTTTTCTACCCTTGTTCCAGGGACCGATCTATGGGGTGAGCATGCTCGCGGGCGGCATCATCATCGCGATCATGATCCTGCCGATCGTCACGTCGGTCTCGCGCGAGATTCTGCGGGCGGTGCCAGACCTTCAGCGTGAGGCCGCCTACGGGCTGGGCGCGACCCGGTGGGAGGTCACGCGCATCGCGGTACTCAGCTATGCCCGGCGCGGTTTGATGGGTGCGGCCGTCCTCGGTCTGGGGCGCGCGTTGGGCGAGACGATGGCCGTGACCATGGTGATCGGCAACCGCGCGCAGATCGTCCAGTCCCTTTTCGCCCCCGGCTACACCCTGGCCAGCGTCATCGCCAACGAATTCACGGAAGCGACGACGGACATGTACCTCAACGCGCTGTTTGAGCTCGGTCTGGTGCTGATGGGTGTGACCATTCTGGTGAACATCCTGGCGTTGATTCTCATCAAGACGATGGGAGCGACCGGCAGCCGGCGCGCCTGACCCGCCTTCCCCATGTCCCCGCGCTACGATCAATACCGCAAGCTCAAGAGCGTTGTCATGAGCGGGCTCTTTGTCGCCTGCGCCTTGTTGGTCGTGTCGCCCCTGGCCCTGATCCTTTTCCACCTGCTGCGGGAGGGCGTCGGGGCCCTCAATTGGAGTTTCCTCACGCAACTGCCCAAACCCGTGGGCGAGAGCGGCGGCGGCATGGCCAATGCCATCGTGGGCTCCGCGGTTTTGCTGGGTCTGGCCTGTCTGGTGGGCGTGCCCATCGGATTGCTCGGTGGCGTCTATCTGGCCGAATACGGCGGCGAACGGGCGAATGCCTGGATCCGGTTGGGCGCCGACATCCTCAATGGCGTGCCGTCGATCGTGTGGGGCATGACGGCCTATGCGCTGGTGGTGGTGCCCTTCAAGACGTTCTCGGCTTACTCCGGCGGCCTGGCTCTCGGCTTCATCATGATTCCGCTGGTGCTGCGCACGACCGAAGAAGTGCTGGTGCTGGTGCCCGACGCCTACCGGGAGGCTGCCTTGGCGCTCGGAATTCCGCGCTGGAAAATCATCGTGCAAATTGTCCTGCGGACCGCGCTCAAGGGCATCATCACCGGCGTGCTGCTGGCCATGGGGCGGGTGGCGGGCGAGACCGCTCCGCTGCTTTTCACCGCCTTTGGCAATCGGTTCTGGAGCCACCAGCTCTCGGAACCCATCGCGGCCCTGCCGCTCCAGATTTTTAGCTACGCGATTTCACCCTACGACGATTGGCACCGGCAGGCGTGGGCCGGCGCGCTGGTGCTCATCTTCCTCGTGTTCGCGCTCAGCGCGGGCGTGCGCCTGCTCTCCGCCGACCGGAAAAAGTCCTGATCGTCCCTCTTCGTCGCATGAGCGCCAACGAACCCATCACCGCTCCCCGCGCTGCGATCCCGCCCGCCGCCAAAACGGCGCCGGTGGTCGGCGCCCCGTCCGCCAAGACCGAGAGTCTTCCGCCCGAGGTGACCTTCGACATCCGCGACCTGTGCGTGTTTTACGGCGCCGGCCAGGCCCTGCACGACGTTACCCTGCAGATCCACGCGCACCAGGTGACGGCCATCATCGGGCCCAGCGGGTGCGGCAAGTCCACGTTTATCCGCACGCTCAACCGCATGCACGAGCTGACGCCCGGCGCGCGCCACACGGGCAGCATCCGCCTGCTGGGCCAGGATCTCTACGGTCCAGGGATCGACCCGACGATCGTGCGCCGCCGCGTCGGCATGGTGTTCCAGAAATCGAACCCGTTTCCCACCATGTCGATCGCGGAGAACGTGCTGGTCGGGCTCCGGCTCAACGGCGTGCGCGACAAGGCGCTGCTCCGCCAGCGGCTCGAGGAATCCCTGCGCATGGCCGCCCTGTGGGACGAGGTGAAGGATATTCTGGGCCGGCCCGGCCTGGGCCTGTCCGGCGGCCAGCAGCAGCGCCTCTGCATCGCCCGCGCCCTGGCGGTGCGGCCCGAGGTGTTGCTGATGGACGAGCCCTGCTCGGCGCTCGATCCCCTGGCCACGGCCAAGATCGAGGAGCTGATCAACACCCTGCGCGCGAGCTTCACCGTCGTCATCGTCACCCACAACATGCAGCAGGCCGCCCGCGTGTCTGACCGGACCGCGTTTTTCTATCTGGGCAAGCTGATCGAACTTGATGAAACTCGCACCATCTTCATGAACCCCTCCAACCCCCAGACCGAGGCTTACGTCTCCGGTCGCTTTGGTTGATCCGCCCCATGCAGACCCCGCCTGAACATTCCCCCGACTTTCCCGTCATGCGCCGATTCTTCGATGCCGAGCTCGAAACGCTCCGTTCGCACCTGATCCTGATGGGCGAGGTCGCCATCCGCCAGGCGCGGGATGCCATCAAGGCGCTGGTCGACGGCGATGGCAAGCTGGCCCGCCAGGTGATTGGCGCGGACGACGAACTCGACCAGCTGGAAGTGAAGATCGATGACGAAGCCGTGCGTTTCATGAGCCTCCGCGCGCCGATCGCCAGCGACCTCCGGCTGGTCATCGTGGGGATGAAGGCCAGCCACGATCTCGAACGGGTGGGGGATGAGGCGACCAGTATCGCCAAGCGCGCCATCAAGCTCAGTGCCGAGCCGCCGCTCAAGCCCTACATCGACATCCCGCGCATGACCACCATGGCGCTGGAGATGCTGCGCGACGCCCTCGATTGTTTTCTGCAGGTGGACGAGGCCAAGGCTGTGGCGGTGTGCAAACGCGACCTCGAGGTCGACGACCTCAACCGGCAACTCTACCGCGAGCTGACCAGCTTCATGGTCGAGAAGCCCGAGACGATCTCGCGCGCCATCGAGCTGATGTTCATTTCCAAATCCCTCGAACGCATCGCCGACCACGCGACCAACATCGCGGAGGAGACGATCTACCTCAGCAAGGGCAAGGACGTCCGCCACACCGACGAGGTGAAGAAGACGCCGCCGCCCGCCGGGTGACGCCCCTCCGGCGGGTCAGGCGAAACGGGCCAGCTTGACGAGCTGGACGATCAGGTAACCCAGCAGGCCGGTGACGGGCAGGGTCAGCACCCACGCCCAGATGATCCGCTCGACCACCCCCCATTTCACCGCGCTCAGCCGCTTGGTGGCGCCCACGCCCATGATGGCGGCCGAAATGTTGTGGGTGGTGGAGAGCGGGATGCCAAAATGGGAGGCGCCCAGGATCACGATGCCGGCCGTGGTTTCGGCGGCGAAGCCATTCACCGGCTGCAACCGCACCATCTTGTGGCCCATCGTGCGGATGATGCGCCAGCCGCCAGCGGCGGTGCCGGCGGCCATGGTGAGGGCGCAGGCGATGATCACCCAGCTGGGAATGTCGGTGAAGTACGGCGTGCGCAGGAACCCAAGCCAGCCGGGCAGGCGGTCAAAGGCATGGGATTGCGTGGCGGTGAACATGGCGAGAGTGATGATGCCCATGGTCTTCTGGGCATCGTTGGAGCCGTGGGCGAATCCCATCCCGGCCGCGCTGATCAACTGCAGGCGGCCGAACAGCAGGTTGACAAAACGCGGGGTGGCCCGGCGGAAGGTCACGTAGAGCGAGAACATCAAGAGGACGCCGATCACAAAGCCGAGCACGGGCGAGGTGACCATCGGCAGAACCACCTTGGGCCAGAGGCCGTCGTAGCTGCCGTGGGCCGTGGTGAGGGACCACTTAAGCACGCTCCACTGACCATCGGCTGTGGCGAGCGCCGCGCCACACAGGCCGCCGACGAGCGCGTGACTGGAACTCGAGGGCAGGCCCAGCCACCAGGTGAGGAGGTTCCACGCGATGGCGGCGAGGAGGGCGGCCAGCACCGTGGTCATCGTGATCACTCTCGTGTCCACCAGTCCCTTGCCGATCGTGGTGGCCACCGCGGTGCCGAAGAAGGCCCCGGCCAGATTGCAGATTGCCGCCAGCACGATGGCCTGCCGGGGCGTGAGCACCTTGGTCGACACGACCGTGGCGATGGCGTTGGCCGCGTCGTGAAAGCCGTTGATGTACTCAAATACCAGCGCGACCAGGAGGACGAACAGGAAGAACGTCATGTGCGTCGGCCGTGCGGATCAGGAGTATTTCAGCACGATCTGAAACGCCACATTGCCGGCGTCGCGGCAGCGGTCGATAGCCTTCTCCACCATTGCGAAAAGCTGCAGCAGGATGACCACCTCCTTGGCTTCGTATGGTCCACTATAAAGTTCCGTCTCCACGTTGAGCATCACCTTGTCGGCCTCGCCCTCGGCGTACTGCAGTTTGTCGTTGGCCTCACGGATCCCGTCCATCTTCGTGCCTTTGCGCAGTTCGCTGACCATGAAGGCCACGTTGTCGGCCGCCAGCTGCAGCAGCTCGCCCTGGCGGACGAGGCTGTCGTGCGGGAGCCGGCCGGGATACAGGGCGAGGCGCTCCACGATCTTCTCGATCATCTTCGGGATGCGGTAGAGGCTGTAGGCCAGCGCCTCGATATCCTCGCGCTCCAGCGGGGTGACGAAGGTGCGGCAGAGCTCCTCCGTGATCTGCTGGGTGATGCGCTTGTCCTTCCGGCGGCTCTGGATGAAGTCATCGAGGTTTTGAGGCTGGCGGGAGCCGACCCCGGTTTGCAGGAATCGGCCGAGCAGGACGGCGCTGGTCTTGGCCTCCTCGGCGCTCGCTTCGAGCAGATCGAAGAACTTCTCCTCGCGACCAAATAATCTCCTGATCGAAAACATGGGTGCCCTTTGGATATTCACATTTCCCGCCGACGTTAAACAAAAATCGCCGCGGGGCGGCGGTGGTGAACTGTCCGGCGGCGGCCGGCGGAGCGGCGGTCAAATCCGGCCGCGCAGCCGCGACCACCACCAACCGAGACGCTCGTGCACCGCGGCGGTGCTGCGCTCCAGCGACGGCACGTCCCAGGTAAAATCGGACAGGCGCCACCGCGACGCCGGGGCGTAGAGGTAGTCGGTTGGGCACGGCAGGGGGCGCAGCCCTTGGGCGGTGCACAGGGCCATCGCCCGCGGCATGTGCCAGGCCGACGTCACCAGCGCCAGCGGCGCGGGGCCGAACAGCTCGCGCAGGCGGACGGCCTCCCCCTCCGTGTCCCGGGCATCGTCGATCATGAGAATCCGGGTGCGCGCCACGCCCAGCGACGCCGCGGCATCGGCGAGCACCTGGGCGTGCGTGGGACCGCCATTGTCGGCGGGTCCCGACACGACCAGCTTGGCGGCCGGCAGCAGCCGCAGCAACCGCATGCCTTCGCCCAGCCGCGCCCGCGCCGCCGGGCTCAACCGGCTCAGCGCCGGCCGGACCTCGCTGTCCTCATGTCCGCCGCCCAGCACCACCACGTACCGGCAGGCCGCGAGCGCCGGCGGCAGCGCCTCGCCCGGGGCCAGTTCACCCATGGTCGGATAACGCGACTCCAGCGGGGCGACCAGGCGGCCGCTGACCCATTTATTGCTGGCGGCAAGGAGCGTCAGCACCGCGAGGGTCAGGAGGACCCGGCCCGTGCGTTGCCAGCGGCGGCTCCACACCAGCACGAGGCCCAGGGCGCCGCCCAGCAATACCAGCTGGAGCGGAAAAAGGAACGGGGAGAAGAATTTCTTCAGCCAGAACATGACGTCATGGCGGCAGAAGAGCCGCCGAAGGGCAAAGCAAACCCGCCCGCGGAGTAGTGACCCAGTTTGCCCTGTCATCGCGAGCCCGGCAACGCCGGGCAGCCTGTCCTCCGTAGTCTGGGCGGAGGAGGATGGCGGTCCAGCCGACTGGATTGCTTCGTCGCCTCGCCGCCACGGCGGGGCTCCTCGCAATGACAAGCGGATTCAGCCGGCCGCGATGGCGGACCTGTTGCCGATCCCCGGTGCAGCGGGACAAAGTGGGGCGACCGACGGGGATCGAACCCGCGACACCCAGATCCACAATCTGGTGCTCTAACCAACTGAGCTACGGTCGCCGTAGAGAAGCCGGAGAAGTTCAAACCCTGGGCAAACCCTGTCAACCCTGTTCCCGCCGCCGGGTCCGACCCGACGCCGGCTTGCTCCGGGCCGGCGCCGGCCTAGACTGCCGCGGCTGATGGATCACTTCCGCATCGTCACCTTCAATATTGCCCACGCCCGCGGGCTGTCGCCGTTTCCAGGGCTGAACGGCCGGCGCCGCTTTGAGCGGAATCTGCGCAAGATTGCCCGGCTGTTCGATGAACTGTCGCCGGACATCGTGGCCCTGCAGGAGATTGACGAGAATTCGCGCTGGAGCGGCAGCTTCGACCACCTCGACTATTTGCGGTTCTTTGCCGGCTTTCCCTACGCCGTGTTCGGCGTGAACAACCGCCGTTCCGGCGGCTATCATCTCAACTACGGCAACGCCATTTTGTCCCGCCATCCCATCGCCGCATGGGAAAACATCACCTTCGGCACCCGCAAGGTGGGCGAAAAGGGATTCCTGTTTGCGGAGATCAACCTGGGCGGACGCCTGCTGCCGATCGTCAACCTCCACCTGCACTACCGTTCGCGCGTCCACCGGTTCCGGCAGCTCGAAAAGCTCATGGAATATCTCAACGCCAAACGGGAGCACCGGCGGGGTCACTGGGCCGCGTCGCCGATCCTGTGCGGCGACTTCAACAATCCATCGCACCGGCTCGACGCCACCGCCTCGCTGTTCCGATACCTTTCCCTGCACGGACGCTATACGATGTATCCGCCGAAGGGCGTGCGCACCTATCCCTCGCCCTGGCCGCGGCGCTCCCTCGACTTTATCCTGCTGCCGCCCACCTGCCGCCTGCTGAAATGCGAGGTCGTGCGCTGTTTTCTGTCCGACCACCGACCCGTGATGGTCGACTTCGGCCTGAAGCGGGCAAGCCAGCCTGCGAGCGCAATGAAGCGGGCGTCCGCTGCGCCGTTCGGGCCGACGCCCCCTTGACACGCAGCCGGCGACTTTCGACCTTCGTGCGTCCCTCATGGATCGCATCGCCCAGGCCTTTGCCCGCACTCGCGCCCAACACCGGGCGGCGTTTGTCGCCTACCTGTGCGCGGGCGATCCCGATTTCGATACGTCGCTCGCGGCCTGCCACGCGGTGCTGCAAAGCGGCGTCGACGTTTTGGAGCTGGGCGTGCCGTTTTCCGATCCGCTCGCCGACGGGCTGACCAACCAGCTGGCCGCCCAGCGCGCCCTCGCCGCCGGCATGACCTCCGCCCGGGTCTTCGACCTGGTGCGGGCCCTGCGCGCCGATCACCCGGAGACGCCGATCGTTTTCTACACCTATTACAACGTGGTTTTCGCCCGCGGGGTCGACGCCTACGTGCGCGCCGCGAAGGCCGCGGGGGTCGACGGCATGCTCACGCTGGACCTGCCGCCGGAGGAGGCCGGCGAGGTGCTGGAGGCGAGCCGGGCGCACGACCTCAAGACCATTTTCATCGTGGCGCCGACCACGCCGGACCACCGCCTGCCCAAGATCACCGCGGCGGCGACCGGCTTCATCTACTACGTCTCGCGCGAAGGCGTCACCGGCGTGCGCGACCAGGTGGCCGGCGGCATCCCCGAGGCGGTCGCCCGCATCAAGGCGCACACGGCGCTGCCGGTCGTGGTCGGTTTCGGCCTCTCGCGGCGCGACCAGGTGCGCGAGGTGGCGCGCTGCGCCGACGGCGTCGTGGTGGGCAGCGCCCTCGTCAACGGCATCCAGGAGAACCTGGGCGACG
>CAZAFS010000070.1:0-11400 GCA_964484165.1 uncultured Opitutaceae bacterium
TAGAGCACGCCGCCGCCGCTGGGCAGGCCGAAGCCGATGCGCGTCACCTTCACCTTCCCCGCCGGCACGCGCTCGCCCAGGTAGTGGCAGGTGGCCTCGCCCTCCACGTCGTTGGACAGCGCCAGGATGAGCTCGCTGATCTCCCCGGCCTCGAGGCGCGCCAGCAGCGACGCGAAATTGAGATGCTCCGGGCCGACGCCCTGCATCGGCGAAAGCTTCCCGTGCAGCACGTGGTAGGTGCCGCGAAACGCGCCGGACCGCTCGATCGCCACCAGGTCCGGCACCTGCTCGACCACGCACACCACCCCGGCCGGCCGCCTTTCGTCGGCGCAGATTTCGCACAGCGGGCCCTCCGCGAGATTGCCGCACCGCCCGCACCGGCGCACCGACGCCGCCGCCTCCTGCAGCGCCGTCACCAGCGCCGGCATCCGCTCCGGCCGTTCCACCAGCAGGTGCAGCGCGATGCGCTCCGACGAGCGGTGGCCGAGTCCGGGCAGTTGCTTGAGCTGCTTCTGGAGCTTCTCAAAGGCGGGCGTCATGGCATACGGTGGTTTTGAGTCTTGGGTTTCGGGTTTTGGGTTATGAATTCAACTCAAAACGCAAATCCCGGAACCCCAAGCTGGCTGGGTGCGCCTCGCGCTCAAAAGCCGGGGACCTGGAAGGCCGCGGTCACCTTCTGCATCTCGGCGTCGTAGCGCTCCTTCGCCTGTTTCGCCGCGTCCTGCATCGCGAGCAGCAGGGTTTCCTCGATCAGCTTGGCGTCCTCCTTGAGGAACTCGGGGTCGAGCTTGAGGGCGAGGAATTTGCCCGAGGCGCTGATCTTGATGGCGACGGCGCCGCCGCCGGCGGTCACGTCGATTTCCTTGGTCTCGAGCTCGGATTGGAGCGCCTCCATCTGGCGCTGCATTTTCTGGGCTTGTTTGAGGAGCTTGCCGACGCCGGGCATGTTCGGGGGTGGTTTAGGTTTAAGGTTTAAGGTGTAAGGCGAGGGGCGATGAGGATCCGCCACTAAAATAGGCGCGCACCCGCACCGGTTCTTCAAGCACTTAATAGCGCCGCGAATCCCTCGCGGAAGGACGGAAAGCGCGGCCGCCAGCCCAGCTCCGCCTTCAACCGGGCGTTGCTGATGATCCGGTCCGGCGGCACGGCGAAGCCCCGCCGCCCGCTGGCGGCGCCGCCGGTGAAGCGCGGCGGCGGCCGGCCCAGCTGCCCCGCCAGCCAGCGCAAGACCTCCTCCTTCGGCGCGGGGGCGTCGTCAGCCACATTGAAGATCCGGTTCGACCAGCGAGCCGGCGCCGCCAGCGCGGCCAGAATCGCCGCGGCAATGTCGTCCCGATGGGCGAGATTGAGATGGTGGGCGCCGTCGCCCGGCAGCTCGGCGGCGCCCGCGCGCAGTTGATCGAGGAGATGGTGGCGTCCGGGTCCGTAGATGCCGGCCAGGCGCAGAATGAACCAGCGGCCGCACGCGTCGCCCGCCTGTCGCAGCACGGCCTCGGCTTCGCGCAGGATCCGGCTGGTCGCGCCCGGTCCGCCGGTGGCCATGGTTTCGTCCACCCGCACTCCGCCGCTCTGCGGGTAAACCGACGTGCTGCTGGTATAGATCAAAGTGCCCACCGGCGCCGGGCGCGCCCACGCGAGAATGGAACGCATGCCCTCGATGTAGGAATGGCGATAGCCCTCCAGCCCGCCGCCGCCCGAGCTGACGCAATTCAACACCAGCTCCGCGCCCGGCGCGATGCGCGCGTGCCAGGCGTCCGCCGCCAGATCGGCAACGACCGCCTCGACTCCCAGCGCGGCCAGCTCGACCGCCCGCGCCGGATTCCGGGTCAGCGCCTCCACGCGCAGGCCGGCCGCCCGCGCTTCGCGGGCCACCGCCGCGCCGACGTAGCCACAACCCAGGATCACCAAGCGTTTGCCGGAAATGGATTCCATGTTTTCTTGCGGAACCACCAATGTACACCAATTGCCTCCAAGGGACCCGCAAAAATCAGTGTTCATTCGGGTGAATTAGTGGTTTCTGTGCTCCATGCCCACCGTGCTGACCCTGCTGGCCGATGGCTTTGAGGAAATCGAGGCCATCACCCCCGTCGACTTGTTGCGCCGCGCCGGCGTCGAGGTGACGGTCGCCTCGCTCGCGGACCACCGCCACGTCACCGGCCGGAGCGGCATCACGGTCCATGCCGACGCGGCGCTCTCCGAAATCGGCGACCGCCTCTTCGACCTGCTGTTCCTGCCCGGCGGCCCGGGAACCCAAAACCTCCGCGCCGATCCACGGGTGCGCGCCGTGGTCGAGCGCCATGCCGCCGCCGGCCGGCCACTCGCCGCCATCTGCGCCGCGCCGACGGTGCTCAACGCCTCCGGGTTGCTGGAAGGCCGCCGTTACACCGCACATTTTTCGGTCGCCGACGAACTGCCCCGCCTCATCGCCGACCAGCGCGTGGTGGCGGACGGCAACATCCTCACCTCGCGCGGCGCCGGCACGGCCCTGGACTTCGGGCTGCTGCTGGTGGAGAAACTCGTGTCGGCGGAAAAAGCCGGCGAGGTCGCCCGCTCGATTTGCGCCTGAGCCGAGCGAAAACGTCTCGTCACCTGCGAAAGTTGCGTTCAGCCTAGGGGTTGGACAAGGCCGAGGCCTCCGCCTTGACCCGTCCTTTCTTGGTCCCTGGCTCCAGCCGGAATCACGCTTTTGCAGGTTGCTTTCAGCGGAAGTGACCCGGCGAAGCATTATGAATGTTCTATTGCTGGGGTCGGAGATGTTCGTTCAGGAACGGGGAATTCAGCGCATGCTCCGGCTCTACCTCCGCGCCCTCTGCGAACTGACCGGGCCGTCCGGGCGCGTGGATCTCGTCGTCTTCAACGACCCCTCCCTGCCACCGGACCGCCTGGCTGCATTTTCCACTTCGAACCTTGCCGCCGCCATCGGCTGTGCCCGCAGCCGCTGGCGGTTTGTGTTTCACACCCTGCGGCTGAGCCGGCGGGCGGGAATGATCGTCTGCGGCCATTTGTTCCAACTGCCGGTGGCGTGGCTGGCGCAGAGGCTGAACCCCCGTCTCCGCTATGTCTTGGTCGCCCACGGCATCGAAGTCTGGCGGACCTATTCGTTCCTCGAGCGCCGGGCGTTGCTCGGCGCCAGCCGCATTCTCTGTGTCAGCGAATTCACCCGCAGAGAAATGCTGGCCCGGCTGCCGCTGCGGCCGGAACGTCTGGTGGTGGTGCCCAACGCCCTCGATCCCCGATTCGCCTCGTTTCTGACCGCCGCCGCCGCCCCGTCATCGGCACCCGTGATCCTGGCCGTCGCCCGGTTGGATGCGCATGACCGGGAAAAAGGTCTGGATCATCTGCTCCAAGCCCTGCCCGCGGTGAAGGCGGCGGTGCCCGAGGCCCGCCTCGTGATCGTCGGGACCGGTACGGATCTGCCCCGGCTCAAGGCGCTGGCGCAGGAGCTGGGCCTCGAGCGCGCGGTGGAATTCACCGGCGCCGTGGATGACGAGGAACTGGTCCGGCGTTATGCCGCCTGCCGGGTGTTCGCGCTGCCCAGCCGGAAGGAAGGATTTGGACTCGTGTTTCTTGAAGCCATGGCCCATGGGCGCCCGTGCGTCGCCGCGCGGGCGGGCGGCGTGCCGGAAGTCATTGACGAGACCTGCGGACTGCTCGTCGATTACGGCGATGTGCCGGCGCTGGCTCAGGCCTGCGTCGCGGCGCTGACCCGGGCGTGGGATCCGGCTGCGATCCAACGGCATGCCGCGGGATTCTCCTATCAGTGCTTTCGCGATCGCCTGGCCGCGAGTCTGCCGGGCTCATTCCGTCTCCAACCGACCCTGGCAACCGCCGGATCATGAACTCAACCGAAGTACTGGTCATCGAAGCCGGGCGCGCCGATCAGCATTACTGGCGCGACCTTTGGCGGTACCGCGAACTGCTGGGGTTCCTGGCCTGGCGCGACATCAAGGTGCGCTACAAACAGACCGTGCTCGGCATCGCGTGGGCGGTGATCCAGCCCCTGGTCACGACCTTTATCTTCAGTTTCATTTTTGGCACGCTGGCGGGAATGGGAAAAGGTGATCGCCTCTATCCCCTGATGGTCATGGCCGGCGTGCTGCCGTGGCAGCTGTTTTCCAACGGGCTTTCGGGTTCAAGCGGGAGCCTGGTGGCCAACAACCACCTGATCTCAAAAGTCTATTTTCCACGCCTGATCGTCCCGATCTCCGCGCTCGCCGTCGCGTTGGTCGATTTTGCCATTGTGTTTGTCCTTTTCGTGATCGCGAGCGTTGCCTGCGGCCAGCCGGTCACCTGGCGGTGGCTCATGTTGCCGTTTTTTATCGTGGATGCCCTGCTGATCGCGCTGGGCGCGGGTCTCTGGCTCACCGCTCTGACGGTCAAATACCGCGACTTCCGTTTCGTCGTGCCGTTCCTCCTGCAGGTCGGCGTATTCCTCTCCCCCATCGGTTTCCGCACCGATGTGCTGCCCAACTGGCGGGATCTGCTTGCGCTCAATCCGCTCACTGGAGTCATCGAGGGCTTTCGGTGGTGCCTGCTCAGCAGCGGCGCGGAGTTTTACGCCCAAGGCTTCATCGTCTCCCTCGTGATCGCCGCGGTCTTGGTCGGCTTCGGCCTCTGGTTCTTCCGCCGGACCGAGCGGGAGTTTGCCGATATTATATGACCATCCTCGTCACCGGCGCGGCCGGTTTCATCGGCAGCCATACCGTGGACTTGCTGCTGGCCCAAGGTCATGACGTCATCGGCATCGATAATCTGCGCAGCGGCCGGCTGCAGAACCTGCGTACCGCCCAACGATCGGCGCGGTTCCGCCTGGTGCAGGCCGACGTCCGGGACGCCGGCCGGGTGGACCGGATCGTGGCGGAAAGCACCCCGCGCGCCGTGATTCACCTTGCCGCGCTCGTCGGCGTTCAAGAAAGCCTGGCCGATCCGGCGCTCTGCCATGCCATCAACGTGCAGGGCACCGAAATTGTCCTGGGCGCGGCCCGTCGGCATGGGGTGGAGCGGCTGGTGTTCGCCTCCTCGGCGGCGGTCTACGGCGAGCCGGCGGCTCTGCCGCTGGCCGAGAATTCGCCCTGCGCGCCACTCAGTCCATATGCCGCCGCCAAGTTGACGGGAGAAGAACTGCTGCTGGAACGGCTCTCCGCTCCGGGGCCGGGTGTCCTGTGCCTGCGGTATTTCAACGTCTACGGACCGCGCCAGGATCCGTCGTCGCCCTATTCCGGTGTCATCTCGATTTTTGAGCGCCGACTAGCGGCGCGGGAGCCGGCCACGATCTACGGCGACGGCGAGCAGACCCGGGATTTTGTTTTCGTCGGTGATGTCGCTCGCGTTAATGTCCTGGCGGCCACCCGGCCCGAGGCGGAGGCCGGCGTCTTCAACATTTGCACGGGCCACGCGACGTCGTTGAACCGCCTCTTTGCGGCGCTTCACCGCCATTACCAGGATGCGCCCGCCCCCAACCATGCGCCCGCCCGCCCCGGCGACATCCGCCACTCCCGCGGCGATCCGGGCGAGGCGCGCAAGCGCCTCCAGTTTTCCCCCATGATGGATCTGGATCGCGGCCTGGCGGCGTTTGTCGCCCAAAAGGACGGTTGAGAAAAAACCGGCTGCCAATTCCGGCGCTGGTTGCGGTCGCCGTGCTCTCCCGGGGCACCTGACGGCCGGCTCGGCTTCGACATCTGATCCCTGACCTCCGCTTCTTTTATGTCCGCCCCCATCATCACGGTCGAGCACCTGGGCAAACGCTACATGATCGGCCATCAAATGCAGCATGACACGCTGCGTGACGCCCTTAGTCACGGCGCCCGGGGCCTTTGGGCAAAGGTCCGCGGACAGCGGACCCGGGGCCTTTCATCCGAGGAATTCTGGGCCCTGCGCGACGTGTCGTTTGATCTTAAACAAGGCGAGGTGCTCGGCATCATCGGGCGGAACGGGGCGGGCAAATCGACCCTGCTCAAGATCCTGTCCCGCATCACCGAGCCGACCGAGGGGAAAGTCATGCTGCGCGGCCGGGTGGCCTCCCTGCTCGAGGTCGGCACCGGGTTTCATCCGGAGCTTTCCGGCCGGGAGAACATCCTGCTCAATGGCGCCATTCTGGGGATGAGCCGCGCGGAAATCCGGCGGAAATTCGACGAGATCGTGGCCTTTGCCGAGGTCGAGAAGTTCCTCGACACGCCGGTGAAGCATTATTCGAGCGGCATGTACGTGCGGCTTGCCTTTGCCGTCGCCGCCCACCTCGAACCCGAGATCCTGATCGTCGATGAAGTGCTGGCAGTCGGCGACGCACAATTTCAGAAAAAGTGCCTGGCCAAGATGCAGCAGGTGGCGAGCGGCGAGGGCCGCACGGTGCTGTTTGTCAGCCACACCATGCCGGCCATCCAGAATCTGTGCGGCCACTGCCTCTGGCTCCGGAACGGCCAGACGGCACGCACCGGCGAACCGGCGGCGGTGATCGCGGAGTATTTGAACGAAGGCAGCCGGATCGGCGGTCAGGCCGGCCAGGTGTTGCATGCCGACGACGACTTCAGCATCGAACGCATCGAGGTCAACGGCGCCACCCAACCCACGCTTATTGCCGGCCAGCCCTGCCGGTTTGTTCTCCATTACCGTTGCCGGAATCCCGAGCGATTTGCCTACGGGCTCGGCGTTACGCTGACCGTGCGGCTGAACGAAGAAAAGATCGTCAACCTTTGGAGCGTCTACTCGCCGCACACCCATCTCCGGCCCGCCCGCGAGGGCCGGATCGAATGTCTCGTGCCGTCCTGGCCGTTCCGCGAGAATACCCTGACGGTGGACGTTTATGTGCACGCAATCGGAGGTGGAACCGTCGCATGGGTTCGCAACCTGATGACGGTGCGCTCCGAGGACGGCGACTACTACGGCGTGGGCAAACTGTCGCCGCCGGGCGAGGGCATTCTGTTTCTGCCGCAGGACTGGCGCCACACACCCGGCCCATAAGCGACGCGTTTTTCATGCCTGGGATCAAGGACCTGCTTCGCACGATCTTCGACCGACTGGGTTTTCAGGTCATTCGCGCCAGCCGATCGCAACCGGTCGCGCAGCTCACCGGCGTGCGCAACGTCCTGAACCATCCGCCGGGCCCGTCGCGCGCCGGGATGGAAAACCTCGGCCACGCCTGCCTCGCGCTGCAACTCGAATGGCTGCTGCGCGATTTCCAGATCGACTGTATTCTCGACGTCGGCGCGAACAACGGCCAATTCGCCGCCGAACTGCGCGACCTCGGCTATCGCGGGCGCATTGCCTCGTTCGAGCCGATGGCCGCATGCGTGGCGACCCTGCGCCGGAAGGCCGTCGCGGACCGGCGGTGGTCAGTTTTCCCCTTCGGTCTGGGCAGCGCGCCGGAAAATCGGGTTCTCACCCACTTTGCGGACTCCTCGTTCAACTCGCTTCATGCGATCACTGCCGACGCCCGGGCGGAATTCGGCGGTTTCGTCGAGGAGACCGGCTCGGAAGACATCGAACTGCGAACACTCGATGAGGCATGGGCCGAGGCGGTCGAGGCGCACGGCTCCCGGCGCGTTTTGCTCAAGCTCGACACTCAAGGCCACGATCTCGAAGTGCTTAAAGGCGCGCCGCGGCATCTCGCGGATTGCGCGGTGGTGCTCAGCGAAGCCTCGCTCGCAGCGATCTACGCCGACTCGCCCAGTTACCACCTGCTGTTTGGGTTCCTTGAGGAACGGGGCTTCGAATGCAGTGGGGTCAACGCGCTTTCCTATCGCGCCGACCGCCCGGCCTTGATTGAAGTCAACGCGGTTTTCATTAATGCCAAGGTGGCGCGGCAGGCGGCGGAGGCCCGGGGCCGCCATCCGGCGGCGTTCAAAGCATGATGCAGATAACCTACCTGCTCTCCGAGAGCTTTCCTTACGAAAAGACGATCCACGCGGACGCAGGCCCCGGCTACGCCCGACGTCAGAAGTGGCCGACGGCGCCGCTTTCCGCCCTGGCCGACGCCGCGAACCATGGGCCCGTGATCATCGACAACCGGATTGTCGATGCGGAGATGGCGCACCTCAGTGCCCTCTGGTCCCGGCAGCGGAACCCCGGTCCGCGCTACCTGAAAGTCGTGGACCCTTACTGGGAGTGCATTCGACAACCCTACTACCGCTGGCTGTTGGGCCTCACGCGATTCCCCAACGTCTGCTTCGTCGGACCCTATCAAGCGACCGGCATGACGAAGCTGCTCACGGACTTGAGCCGCCCCGACGCCTACGTGCACCTGCCCTACGCCTATGAAAACGAGCGTGAGCTGACGCTCGACCCCAAGCAGCGGTCGAGGTTTCTGGCGTTCACTGGCGCGGTGCATCCCGATTTCTATCCGGAACGCACGGCCGTGCTGCGGGCCATGCGCCGCCACTGGTGGGCCGCCCGCAAAGTCAGTGTGCTGCCGCACCCGGGATATCCCGACGTCGGCCATGTCCCCAAGCATACGATCACGGGCGAGAACTACCTGCGATTCCTCGCCGCGCACCGTTTCATGTATCTTGATCCGAGTCGGGAGAGCCTCGAGTTTCTCAAGTATTCCGAGTGCGCCTACGCGGGATGTGTGCCGGTGGGACGGGCACCCGTGACCTTTCCCCCGGAGCTGCGGGAATCGGTCCTGCCGCTCGAAGCGGCGCATCTTCGCCGTGACTTGCGCCAACTCGCGGCCACTGCCTCCGCGGCCTGCGAGCAGACTGCCAGCCTCTACCGCGAGCGCCTGAGGAGAGCCCGTGATCCCGACCTGCTGAACGCGGAGTTGATCGCGCATTACTCCGCACAGATAAAACGGCTTGGCGCCTCATAATGCGCATCGCGTATGTCCGCCACGAATTTCCTCTCCGCGCGCGCGGCGAGGCGGTGGCGCCTTGAATAAGGGAGCCGGCGCCTGGCCGGGGGGCCGCGAGCTGCCCGGCGCAACGGCACCCGGAACCTTTCTGAACAGGTCATCTGGACTGAAGGTTCCCGCAAAATCCCCGCCTGCCTCGATCCAGAGTTGCGCGAGCAGGCGCTCTCCTGATCGAACGCTCTGCCAACGGGCGACCTCTGGGTAAGACTCAGGGCTGCCTGCGGGTCACTTTCAGAGACATAGCATGACGACAGTTATCAGAGTCAACGGCACCCGGCCGGAGGTGATCAAGATGGCGCCGGAGATCCGCGAACTGGAACGGCATCCTACCCAGGTGCGCAACGCGGTCGTCTCGACTGGTCAACACCGGCAGATGCTGGATCAAGCCCTGTCGGCATTCGGAATCCGACCCGATCTCGACCTGAACCTGATGCGGCCAAACCAGACGCTCTCGCAGCTGACCGCTTCGCTCTTCAAGGCGCTGGATCAGACCTTCGAGCAATTGCGGCCGGACTGGGTTCTTGCCCAGGGTGACACCACGACTGTGCTGGTGACGGCAATCGTCTGCCACTATCAGCGCATTCGCTTCGGCCACGTCGAGGCGGGATTGCGGAGTCACGACAAGTGGCGGCCCTTCCCGGAGGAACTCAACCGTCGAGTCGCCGACATCGTGGCGGACGCTTATTTCGCCCCGACGACGCAGGCTGCTGACACACTCCGGCGGGAGGGCTGCCCGCCCGAGGCGATATTCGTCACGGGCAATACGGTCATCGACGCCCTGCTGGCTGCCGCGGATCGGCCCTTCGATTGGGCGGCCAGCCGCCTGCCGTTGCTGCCGCCGGACGCCAGGCTGGTGCTGATCACCGCCCACCGGCGGGAGAGTTTCGGGCAGGCCTTTCGGGACCTCTGCGAAGCAATCCGCGAGCTTGCCAGTCTCGTCGAGACCCAAGACGTGCATTTCATCTATCCCGTTCACCTCAATCCCAACGTGCGCGCGCCCGTTCGCGAAATCCTCACGGGGCTGCCGAGGGTGCATTTGATCGAGCCCGTGGACTATTTCACCATGGCCCAACTCATGAAGCGTGCCTCCCTCGTGCTCACGGATTCCGGCGGCGTGCAGGAGGAAGCCCCGACGTTCGGCGTGCCCGTGTTGGTGATGCGGGACAAGACGGAGCGATCGGAAGGGGTGGATGCCGGCGTCGCGCGGCTGGTGGGCACTGGACGCGAACGAATCGTCGCTGAGAGTCGGCAGGTGCTCGCCGGCGGGGCCGGGCTGCAACGTTCCCCGGGCGCCAGCATTTACGGCGACGGCCACGCCGCGGAGCGCATCGTCCGGGTCCTGCTCCACGGAAGAATGTGACGGATCCGCGCCCCTTGGTGTCGATCGTACTTCCCGTACACAACGGGGAGCGCTTCTTGCGCGAAGCGCTCGGCAGCTGCCAGCTCCAGACCTACCCGCACTGGGAACTGATTGCAGTCGACGACTGCTCGACCGACTCCACGCCGGAGATTCTCGCCGAAGTCGCGGCGGCGGATCCGCGGATCCGTGTAATCCGCAATCAGAACCACCTCGGGCTCCCCAACTCACTGAACACCGGATTCGCCTCGGCCCGCGGCGCGATTTTCACCTGGACGTCGGACGACAACAAATACCTCCCCACCGCGCTTGAATGCATGCTGAGGACGCTAACCGAGCATCCCAACGTCGCCCTGGTCTACGCTTCACAGGAATTCATCGACGAGGGGGGGGCGAGCGTCGCGATTCATCCTGCCGCCAGTCCCGAGACCCTGTGCTGCTTCGACATTGTGAACGCCTGTTTTGCCTATCGGCGCGAGGTTTGGGAACGGCTCGGTGGCTACGACGACAATTACCGCCTGGTGGAGGACTGGGAATACTGGCTCCGTATCGCCCGGCACTATGACCTCCTCCCCATTCAGGAGTGCCTTTATCAGTACCGCGAGCACCCTGCCACCCTGACGCACCGGCACGGTGGCGCCCGCTGGCAGTTGAGTGAGCGGTTGCTCACCACTTATCTGCCGCAGCTGCGCCGCAAGTGGCCGCGCGGCTACGTGCGGGGTTTTCTGCGGCTGGCCGACGAACGGTGGCGGCACGACGACCGTTTGACGGCTTGGCGCTTCCTGTTGCGGGCGCTCGCGGGCAGGGAATTCCGGATCGCGCTGGCCGAATGGCGCATCTTGATTCCACTCTGCCTCGGAAAACGCACCTACTTCACCCTGCAGGCGCGCCTGCCTTGGCTGCGAATCGAGTCGCTCTGACGCCTCGCACGCTACGGCCGGCTGACCCCGCTCCCCTTGCGCATCGCATTTGTCAGCTATGAATTCCCGCCCGAGACCGGCGGCGGCGGCATCGGCACCTACCTCCTCCACGCCAGCCGCATGCTGGCGCGTCTGGGTCATGAGGTGGAAATCTTCTGCGGCACCTCCGGCAACCCCCGCACGGAGGCAATCGAGGGTTGCACCGTGCATCGGCTGACTTCACCCGACAGCCCCTCATTCAAGGACTGCGTGGCACCGGTCTTTGCCGGGCGGCATGC